>JAICHE010000050.1 GCA_025922755.1 Nitrososphaeraceae archaeon | reverse complement strand
CAACCCCATTTCTAAAAGAACTCCTAAACAAGATTGGGATTGATGTCTTGGAAATTCATTTGTATGATGTATGTGCATTCAGGGACACTACTCAATGGAACGAATTTCGAGAATTATTTTCTCAGGGGCAAATAGATGGAATAATTTTCACTAGTGCTTCTTCTGTTAGAGGGTTTTTTGAAATAATGTCAAAAGATTATCCTGAAGAATCTCTTCTTAATAATTTAGCAAAACTATCTGTTGTTTCGATTGGACCATTCACATCTGATGAATTGAAAAAATTCAAAATCAAAAATACTGTTGCAGAGGTCCATACTGTTGCAGGCGCATTTGATTCAATGAAAAATACTCTTACTATTGCATAATCTTTGGAAAGTTTTTTGTGCCAAATTTTAGCTTCAGCTATTTAGCTATGCCTATTTTTCCTCATGTATTTATAATATAACGGGGTTATGTTCAGCATGGCAACTGAAAACCTTGACATGGATTATTCAAAATATGATTTTAAAGACTCTACTGACATGTATGTCCATCTCAGTAAGAAAGGACTCTCAAAAGATACTGTAACTGCAATCAGTAAAATGAAAGATGAGCCACAATGGATGCTCGATTTTAGACTACGATCATATGAAATTTTTATGAAAAAACCAATGCCAACTTGGGGTGGAGATCTAAGCAAAATTGATTTCCAAAATATCTATTATTATGCAAAGGCAACTGAAAAATCAGAAAAAAACTGGGATGATGTTCCAGAAGATGTAAAAAATACTTTTGAGAAGCTAGGAATTCCAGAAGCAGAAAAGAAATTTTTGGCAGGGGTTGGTGCACAATACGAATCAGAAGTAGTTTATCACAGTTTAAGAGAAGACTTGGCAAAACAAGGTGTTTTGTTTTTAGATACTGATGCTGCACTAAAAGAACAACCAGAAATTCTCAAAAAATATTTCGGTAAAGTTATTCCTCCTGAGGATAACAAATTTGCTGCATTAAACAGTGCCGTATGGAGCGGTGGTTCTTTCATTTATGTTCCACCCGGTGTCAAAGTCGACATGCCATTGCAAGCATACTTTAGAATTAATGCTGAAAATATTGGTCAATTCGAAAGAACTTTGATTATTGCAGACGAGGGTTCAGAGGTCCACTACATTGAAGGATGTACTGCACCTGTATATTCATCAGAATCACTTCACTCTGCAGTTGTAGAAATTGTAGCTCACAAAGATGCAAAGATGAGATACACTACAATTCAAAATTGGAGTAATGATGTTTACAATCTTGTAACCAAACGGGCTTATGCATATGAAGGTGCAACAGTTGAATGGATAGATGGTAATATTGGAAGTAAATTGACAATGAAATATCCTGGTGTTTACCTTATGGGTGAGCGCGCATATGGTGAAACTCTTTCTATTGCATTTGCAGGAAAAGGTCAACATCAAGATACTGGAGCAAAAATGGTGCATTTGGCACCAAACACAACGTCCAAGATAACTTCAAAATCAGTCAGTCGACTAGATGGAAGATCTACCTACAGAGGATTACTGAATGTTGCAAAAGGAGCCACTAACGTAAAATCTACAGTAAGATGTGATGCCTTACTACTTGATGACACATCGAAAACTGATACTTATCCATACATGGAGATTAACCAAGAAGATGCCACCATTACACATGAGGCAACTGTTGGAAAAATTGGCGATGACCAAATATTTTACTTGATGAGTAGAGGATTCACCGAAGAAGAAGCCCTATCATTAATTGTCAATGGATTCATGGAGCCATTCACAAAAGAGTTACCAATGGAATACGCTGTAGAATTAAACCGTCTCATAAAATTAGAGATGGATGATTCAGTCGGTTAAAATGATTGACCATGTCTCAAACCCTATCAACAATTAATATTGGTCACATTGATGAAATTTCTTCATCGAAAAATGAACCTGATTGGCTAAAAGATTACAGGAAAAATTCTTTGTCTGTTTATGAAAGTCTTCCAATTGAGACATCTCCTTTGTACAACAAGTATACTGATGCTAAAAAAATGGATCCTCAACAAGTATCACTCTCAATTTCCACTGCTGATACAATACCAAAAATTTTACAAAAAAGATTAGGCGAATTGGAAAATGAAATTTGTATTATCCAAATTGGAACTAATATTCACAAAATCAATTTACCTGACGAAATAAAATCAAAAGGACTTGTAATTTCTTCAATTGAGGATGCAATTCAAAACAACCCTGAATTGGTAAAAAAATCTCTGGAACAGATTGAAGCAAAAAACGATAAATTTACAGCTCTCAACAATGCCGCTTTTAACTCTGGAGTCTTTATTCATATTCCCAAAAATCTGATACTGGAAAAACCAATTCATGTGGTGATTTGTCTATCTGAAGATGGAATTTCTACTATTGCACGAAATATTGTATTTGCTGATGAAAGCAGCAAAGCAACAATTGTCCAGGAGCTTTATTCTGGTAAATCCGAAAAACAACAGGCTCTTCTTGAACTATTCAACACAAATGCAGCTGCAAATTCTCATCTTGATATTACAACACTTCAAATGATGGATCAAAGCTCAGTTAATTTCTCAACTAGAAGAACTGACCTTGGTCAAGATGCCAAAGTCAATTGGTATTCTGGATTGTTTGGCTCAGAATTGTCCAGATACAAAATTGATTACCATCTAAATGGCTCAGGTGCATCTGCAAATGATTCAGAGGTGATTTTTGGGAATAATGAGCAATCATTTGATATTCAAACTGATGTAAATCATGAAGCCCCTGCCACGGAAGGAAGAGTGGTTGAAAAATCTATTTTACGAAATAAAGCAAAGTCCCTTTTCAAAGGAATGATTAGAATTAAAGAAAATGCGGCAAAATCGAACTCCTTTTTGTCTGGACGTTCTATTCTTCTAGATAAGGATGCAAAATCTGATGCAATTCCTGGTTTGGAGATTTTCACAAACGATGTCAAGGCAACTCACTCTGCATCAGTAGCCCAAATAGATGAGGAACAAATTTTCTATCTTAAAACCAGATGTCTTAGCCATGAGGAAGCAGAAAGAACAATTGTAGAAGGATTCTTAGAACCACTATCAAGGAAGATGTCTTTCCAAGTAAGAGCCTGGATTGCTTATTTGATTGAATCAAAATGGGATGAAAAGGAATTAACCATAAACACTGATGAAGAACTTGCCAAATTTGTTGAAGTTGAGGAAACTCGATACAACGAAGATGCAGAAATTGAACAACACTACAAGTACAGGTGATAAGGCTGTCTCAATGGATTAAAGCTTGTAGTTTAGATCAAGTAAAAGAAGGACAATTATTTGGATTTCATTCTGATGATAAAAAAATTCTACTTGCCAATCAAAAAGGAAAAATTTTTGCAACAGACTTGATCTGCACACATGCTGATGCAGACCTCTCCACAGGATTTCTAAGTGATGAAGGAGTTAGATGTCCATTACATCTTTCAGTTTTTAATTTACAAGACGGCAAACCCCAAAATCTTCCAGCTGAAATTCCACTAAAAACATACAATGTTAAAATAGAACAAGACGAGATTTACGTGGAGGTTTAGATAATGCAAAGTGCTCAAACATCTTTTGAAAATATAAGAAAGGATTTTCCAATCTTAGCGAGAACTGTTAGAGAAAATAAAACTCTAGTGTATCTAGACAATGCCTCTACCACTCAAAAACCAAATCAAGTAATTGATGCCATCAATGATTACTATAGAAACCATAATGCCAACATACACCGAGCAGTTTATGCATTAGCTGAAGAGGCTACAGAACTTTATGAACAAACTCGAGACAAAGTTGCCAATTTCATCAATGTGAAAAATAGAGACGAAATTATTTTTGTTAGGGGAACAACTGAGGCAATTAATTTAGTTGCTTATGCTTGGGGACGTGCCCATGTTAAGGAAGGCGATATTATAGTTACTACCGAATATGAACACCACAGCAACATTGTACCATGGCAGCTATTGACTCAAGAAAAAGGCGCCAAAATAGAGTATATTGGCATGGATGACAACGGTGAGTTAATTCTAGATGATCTTGATAAATATCTTGCAACAGGCAAAGTCAAACTTGTAACCTTTAGTTTAATGTCAAATGTTTTAGGAACTATTTCTGATGCTGATGCAATAGTATCAAAATGCAAAGAGGCAGGTGTCTTGACACTCATTGATGGCGCACAAGCCGTTCCTCACATGAAAGTTGATTTGGACAAATTAGGTTGTGACTTTTTTGCTTTTTCAGGACATAAAATGCTAGGTCCCACCGGAATTGGAATATTGTGGGTAAAAAAATCTGTTTTGGAAACCATGAATCCTTTTCATGGTGGAGGAGACATGATTCGAGAAGTTCACAAATATGAAACTACATGGAATGATTTGCCTTACAAATTTGAAGCAGGCACTCCAAATATTGCAGATGTGATTGGATTAGGTGCTGCCATTGACTATCTCTCTAAGATTGGAATGGATAACATACGACAACATGAAATTGATTTGACTACTTATGCTCTTGAAAAATTATCCCTAGTCAAGGGCCTTCATGTATATGGCACAAAAGATATTACAAAACGTGGGGGAGTGATCTCATTTAATTTTGCAGATGTTCATCCACATGATGTTGCTCAAATTATTGATGCAGAAGGAATTGCAGTAAGATCTGGTCATCATTGTGCCCAAGTTCTCATGGAAAGACTAAATGTTGCAGCAACTTCACGTGCAAGCTTTTACATTTACAATACCAAAGAAGAAGTTGATAAATTAATTAATTCATTAAATAAGGTGGCAGAGGTATTCAAACTATGAGCAACGCTGACATTTACCATGAAATGATTATTGATTATTCTAGAAATCCTATCAATTATGGGAAAATCGAGGATCATGATGTTACATTTCATGACTCCAACCCATTATGCGGTGACAGCATAGATATTGATATGAAAATTGATGACAACAAAGTATCTGACATCAAATTCCATGGAAAGGGGTGTGCAATTTGCATGGCCTGCTCCTCTGTACTAACTGAGATAGCAAAGGGAAAAGACATTGACGAGGTCAAAAAAATATCAAAAAATGATGTTTTAGGTGAATTAGGTCTTGAAAATCTACAGGCTGTGCGAATAAAATGTGCATTGCTCTCATTGAAAGTTCTAAAATTTGCATTGTATTCTTACCTCGGAAAGCATCTGAAAGATTCTCAAGATGTAGATAAGTTAAAAGAAGAGGCAGCAAACTTATACTAGTATATGAGTTCATTTTCTCCTAACACTCCTATCCAATTGCAAATTAGAAAAATCATTTTTGACAAATACAATGATGTTGACACAAAATTCACTAACGATGAAATTTTTGATACAATAAAACAAGGGGGAGATCTTGATTCTTCTTGGATCATAGATGATTTGGAACCTTACATAAACGAAATTTGTGACTCTGGTCTTGTCAGAAACATCGCACAAAATTTTACTACTATGTGGCTAAAGCTCTTTAATCCGATTAAGAAACTTCATTGCAATTCTTGCAATAATGATATCTATCTAGGAGAATCAGAAAAACAAGAATGTCCTAATCCTTCTTGCAATGCTACGTTCTAACTTCTATGCTTTAGTGCTGCGTCTTCAAGTGCCTTTATCATTGGAAGTTTTTCACCTGTAAGATACAATACCAACGCACCGCCTGCAGTACTAATGTGATTGATTTTTTCTGCCAATCCGTGACTTTTTAGAACGGATGTTAAATGTCCTCCACTTACTATTGTTGTTGCCATGGAGTTAGCAACAGCTTCTAGCAATCCTTTTGTTCCATAGCTAAAGTTTTCTTTTTCAAAATATCCTGCAGGTCCGCTGATGAAAACAGTTCCTGCACCTGCAATTAGCTTAGAGTAAAAGTCTACGGTCTTTGGACCCAAATCATAAATTTTATCTCCTTTGTTGATTTCTCTAACATCCATCTCTACTCTTTCACCATCTTTGTCAATGGCAATATCTACTGGGGTGGAAAATACGTCTGGGTATTCTCCAATAAGAGAATGTGCTTTTGCAACCACTTCTTCTTCTCTTTTAATGCCTAAGGGGAATTTAATCCGAGCCTGAGCGCGCATAAAGACATTGCCAATTACCCCTGTAAGCAAAACGTGATCTGCTCTGCCATTTTGAATAAGTAATTTAATTGCCTCTAATCTGTCTGGAACCTTAGAGCCTCCTAAAACAATAACATGCGGGGCCTTTGCTACGGTCATGATCTCATCAAGATTTCTAACTTCTCTTTCGACTATTCGTCCAGCACATGCAGGTAATACTTGGGGAAACCCTACTATGGATGGATGAGATCTGTGTGCACTTGGAAATGAATCTAAAACGCATAGATCAAATAGTTTGGATAGTCTGCTGACCATGATTGTTTTTGATGCAGCTTCAGGAGAGAATTCATAATTTTCTTCAGCACACAAACGTAAATTGTCTAAAAGGAGAACTTCGCCATTTTGAAGATTTTTTATTTCGTTTTGAGCAGCTTGCCCAATCACATCTTCGACATATTTTACTTTTTTATTCAATAATTTTTCTAAAACTTCTGCATGTTTGTCCATCCCTGTATAGTCTTTGTTTCCAACTCTACCCTGATGAGATGCAACAACAACTTTGGCTTCTTCTAATGCCTTGATAGTTTCAATTGCCTCTTCAATTCTTTTTGTACCTGTAATCTCCATTGTTTCAGGATCAATGGGGCAATTCATGTCAACTCTCAAAAAAACAGTCTTGTCCTTTAGGTCAAAATCATCTAATGTGAGGACCTTCACGACCATTCTATTATTCACTTGGTTAAAATCTTTGAGCCGATCAGGCTTGGAAAATCTGAATTCAAAAAACAATCAAAATTCCCATCTAGGAAAAATTAAAAATGATGCTAAAGGGGTACAACTGCTTGCAAAACTGGATTTTTCATTTGAGGTCTCGGTCTTTTGTTCTTTTAGTTGTTGCATTTTTGTTTGTACTGTCTTTGGTTTATTTTGAAATTACAGAAGAATTTGATCAATATGTAATATCTTTTGTTTCCGAAAATACTGGAGACCCAATCCTAGACACAATCATGCAATACATCACAGAAAGTGGAGATACCTTTTACATGCTGGGTTTCGGTGTAGTTGCACTCCTAATTCCAAGAACTCGAAGAGTGGGAATTACATTAATGATTTTGATTGTTCTATCTACCCTTCTTACAGGTTACATAAAGTGTGGAGTAGATAGAGATAGACCTGATTTGGATTATGAAGGGGTCTCTTTCCCAGTGGAGATAAGCAAAGATACATTTGCATTATTTTGTGAAGGTGGATTTAACGCCTCATTTCCATCCGGACATGCTGCAAGGTCTATGGTGTTTGGAATAGTCTTAGCCTTTGTATTATCTGAAAGATTTCCACGTGGATGTTATTTTCTTTTTGCATATCCAATACTTGTTTCAATTAGCAGAGTCTATGTTTTACAACACT
>JAICHE010000049.1 GCA_025922755.1 Nitrososphaeraceae archaeon | reverse complement strand
GGAGCATCCTATTTAATGTCAATTTTGGGTCTTGAGAAAGACAGTGAATCTGCAAAGGCAGTTGCCTTGGGTTTGAAGAATTTACGAATGGGAGATCTCATAGAGATTCCTTTAGCAGATAGACTCGAAAAAAAGATAATTAATGACGACAAAAAAGAAAAACCCGAGGAAAAATAATGGCAAAATGTGATGAATGTGATGCAGATATCTCCATACCAAGCGATGCTTTAGAAGGAGAAATCGTAACATGCCCCGAATGTGGTGCAAGTTTTGAATTAGCAAAAGGTTCAGATGGTTTCGATCTAAAGCCGGCCCAAACGGTTGGCGAGGATTGGGGACAGTGAATCCTGACGTAACGATTCTTTACGACACCATCCGATGGGAAGAAAAGGCGCTACTAGAAGCCGGGAAAAAAAAGAATATCAATATCCAGATGGTTGATTGTAAAAAATTATTCTTAGATTTAGAAAAGAAACCTGAAGAGTATGGAACTGTAATTCAAAGATGTGTTAGTTACTATCGAAATTTGCATTCTACTGCAGCTCTTGAAGGTCTAGGAGTCAATGTAATCAATTGTCTTAATACAGGAATATTTGCTGGAAACAAATTGTTTACTCATATGCTGCTAAAGAAACAAGGAGTGCCAACACCTGATGCAACTGTTGCCTTTTCTAAGGATGCAGCCATTGAAGCCCTTGATTTGCAAGGATATCCCAAGGTAATCAAGCCAACTGTTGGAAGCTGGGGAAGATTAATTTCAAAATTAAATGATAAAGACTCTGCTGATGGAATTATAGAAAGTCGAGAAAAGATGTATCCAATTTATCAAGTTCATTATTTAGAGGAATTTGTGAAAAGACCCCCCAGAGACATTAGAGCAATAATGGTAGGAGACAAAATTGTTGCTGCAATCTACAGAACATCAGGTGATGGGAATTGGAAGACAAACATGGCCTTGGGAGGAACTGCAACCCCCTGCCCAGTCACACAAGAGATGGAAGAGATGTGTATAAAGGCAAAGAATGCTGTGCAAGGTCAGATAGTAGGAGTTGACCTCATGGAAAGTGATGAAAAAGGGTTGGTCGTTCACGAGGTAAATAACACCACAGAATACAAAAACACAGTTAGAGTATGCGATGTGGATATACCTTCATTAATGCTTGACTATGCAATGCAATCTGGCAAGTAAGAATTGGACACTAATTTTACAGTAACACCTAGATTTGCAGTAAAGATGCTTGAGAAAGCTCTTCGATTGTACACACCATCATTGAACGAAAGAGCAATGGCAGAATTTCTTGCAGACAAATGTGACGATTTGGGTTTTGAAGATATTCATATTGACGAGGTTGGAAACATTCTGGCAAAAAAAGGCTCTGGCTCTCCGAAAATTCTTCTTTGCGGTCACATGGATGTAGTACCAGGAAAAGTAAAGGTAAGAAAGGAGGGGGACTCACTTTATGGAAGAGGAGCATCAGATGCAAAAGCTCCTCTTATGGCCATGCTTTTTGCAGCTGCTTCAATTCAAAATAACAATGGAACTGTAATTTTTGTGGGTGCGGTAGATGAAGAAGGAAATGCCACTGGCATTAAAAACTTGGTAAAAAAAGAGATGGATATCGATTATGCTATTTTTGGTGAGCCCAGTGGGATTAAACAAGTAACAATTGCTTACAAAGGAAGACTGGCAATCAATCTAAAGATTACAGCTAAAGACAGCTCCCATGCTAGTGCTCCATGGCTCTCAAAAAATGCCATTGAAGAATCTATGATTTTTACAACAGAACTCAAAAAAGCTTTGGAAGGAGGGCAAGAGAAAAAAAGTAAAGGGATGTTACTAACTGTAACTTTAACTGAAATCATGGGAGGAACTAGCCATAACGTTACACCAAAAGAATGTGAGGCCACAATGGACATTAGAATTCCAGTAGACATGAATTGTAAAACCGTGGAGCAAAAGATTGCAACCCTGGTCAAGGATATTTCAGAAAGGCAACAAATTGAGGCATTTTATTCTATCCTTGATGAAACCGAACCCTTTGAGGCACCACATAACTCACCAATAGTAAGGGCATTTACCTTAGGAGTTATGGATGTAGAGCACTCCAGACCAACACTAATTCGAAAAACAGGTACCGGAGACATGAATGTTATAGGAAATCAATGGAACATCCCTGTTGTCACCTATGGCCCAGGAGATCCTCACGAAGCCCACACAATAGATGAAAAGGTATCAATTGATGAATACCTAAGAGGAATTGAAATCCTAAAGAAAACTTTGCAACATTTGAAAAGACTTCACGATAGAAAAATGAAGATTCAATAATGCTGTGGTTTGTAGGCCTAGGAATTTCGGGCGCAAAATCTATACCTCTTGAAGCTCAAGAAGTTTTAGCAAAAGCAGATATCGTATACTTGGAACAATTCACGAGTCCTATTGGAAAATCTGATTTGTCAAAGATTAAAAAAATGATAAAAGGAGAATTTCTACCTGCAAAAAGATGGTTAGTAGAAGATGGAAATGAAATTTTAAAAAAGTCTAAAAGAAAAAAAGTGGTTCTTCTTTCTTACGGGGACCCTTACATTGCAACAACCCACATAGAATTGCGTACACGAGCCATTGAAGAGAAAATTAAGACAAAATCAATTCATGCATCATCTTCTTTGACTTCCATGATAGGTGAATGTGGCCTTCATTTTTACAAAGTTGGAAGAATTGCCACAATAATGAGTGAAATGAAATCACTTACTACTCCATACTATGTAATTTACAAGAATATCATAGAAGGGAATCATACCGTTTTACTCTTAGAATACAATCAGGACAAGGATTTTTTCTTGGACCCAAAAGAAGCTCTGCAAGGACTAGTAGAGACCGAAAAAGGCCAGAAAAGAAATGTGATTAACTTCGATACGTATGCAGTTGTCGCATCAAGGATAGGTTTTACAGATCAAACAATTGTATCAGGAAAAATTTCCAGTCTAAAAAAAATGGACTTTGGTAAACCACCTCACACAATAATTATTACAGGTAGACTTCACTTTACTGAATCAGATTCTCTGAAAATACTAGGAAAGTGTATTGATGAACCCACCGACAACTCTGAGAAGACAAAAAAGATCGCAATTCAAATGATGAAAAAATATGTACCCATGGTTCGTGAAGCACTAGAAGAAATAGAACCACACTACAAGGGTCAAAAGGAGTATCAGGCAATTTTGGAGAATGCAGAGTTGTATATTCAAGATGCAGAAAAGTTTCTTGAAGACGGTCAAGATGAGGTAGCAATACTCAGTATAGGTTATGCAGATGGTTTGGTCGATGCATTAAGGTTGGCCAAAGGCTTTGATCCAAAGATGTAATCATCGATGAATTAAAGAGAGGGTCAATCGTACAAAATAAAGTTGAAACCATTAGAGAAATTAATTTTATCATCAATGTATGTTGCCTCATTAAGTGGCAAAGACCCGATAGAAATCATAAAAGAAAAGGGCGGAATAACTGCAGAGATCATTGACTCAAAAATAGAAGAATGTATTTCAAACCAATTAATCAACAAAGACAAAAAAACACTGACAGAGTTAGGGAGAAGTTCTCTTAAAGTAGTGTTGGCAGGAGGGGTTTTTGACATAATTCATCCAGGGCATATTCATACGCTTAATGCTGCAAGGGATCTGGGAGATGTTCTAATTGTAGTAATTGCAACTGACAAAACTACAGAAAAAATGAAAAAACGCCTCCCTCTTCACAACCAAGAGCAGAGAAAAATGCTTGTGGATTCCCTGTCAGTAGTTGATTTGAGCATAGTAGGTCATGAAGGAGATATTTTCAAAACCGTAGATCTAATTCGTCCTCAAGTAATAGCATTGGGATATGATCAGATACACCAAGAGAAATCCATAACAGAAGGATGTAAAAAAATAAACTTGGATGTTACAGTTGCCAGACTTCAATCACCCATCCCCGAAGTATCAAGCTCGATTATTGAAAAAAAATACGGTGAAAATATCCACGATATTTAGATCATTTTCCATTAATTGGAATAGTGATTGTAACTTGGGAGCCATCTGAAAGCTTTGCTGCTTTTCTTATGTTAATTTTTGAGATAAGTTCGATTGTGGATGTATCATGATGTGTTCTTTCTAATCGAATTAATTGACAATCAATTGAGGAGTTTAGTTTTGCAGAAAAGCACTTTACCCATCCATAAGTCCTCTTACCATCAGAATATCCATCTATATGGATTCCATCCATTCCTTCAAATTGTCTTATTGCTTCAGTGTACTCTTTTTTCCCTAACTTTACATTAAAGGTTCCAGGAAATGGTACATAACCAATCTTTGTTTTGAATTGTTTAGTGTATCCTTTAAGAGACATATAGTAGGCCCCCTCACCCATTCCAGAAACTAAGGTGCCTTTTAGTAAAACATGAGAAGGTGATGAGCTTAGGCTTTTTTGTAGAACCCCAGATAGTTTTACCATTTCAGAGTATCCTTTAGAAGTTATTTTTACAGATACTTTTCTGCCGCTGATTATTCTTTCAATGAAGTTGTTTTCTTCTAATTCCAAAAGATGTTTTGAGGCAGCTTGTTGAGATTTTTTTATACTTTTTCCCAAAGACGATGTAGTTGTAGGAACAAAGTTGTGTTTTGCCCCTTTTGATAAAAGATGGGTAAGGGTTAGAATATGCTGAATTTTTAGTTCAGTCATTTAGGAACCCTATGCTACGCCTAGTTCACCGAATGTTTTTAGAGTTAAGCCATCGGAGTTTGATAATTTTGCAACTCTGTGACCAATAACGCATTCAATTCCAGCGTTTTTTGCACCTTCTAAAAGTCTCTGGGTAATGATTCCATCAAGAAGAAGATACTTGATTCCTGTTTGAGTTGAAAGTTTACTTACCAACTCGCTAATTGGAACTTTGAAGATTTCTTTTTGATCACCATCCAGAGCAATTGCTTCTAGAGTTTCATTCAAGTCAGGAAAGACTTTGGAAGCTAAATCAGCTATAGGTTTGTCTTCTTCTTTTTGGAGAGCTGGAGGAGCAGGTCCGCCACTTTCAATTTCATCTTTAACAGGTTTTAAAATTTCATCTATTCTTTGTGGAGTTAATTCTTCTACTTCAACTCCAGTATCTGCTTGTAATTGATAATCTAGATCAACTACAGATTTTAGTTCCTTTAAGATGAAACCACCAGCTCTGTCGCCATCAATGAATGCAACTACTTTATCTTTAGTTTTACAAAGTTCTTTAATTGACTCATCAATTTTTGCACCTTCAATAGCAATCGCATTGTCATAGCCAGCTCTTAGTAAATTGATTACATCTGCTCTTCCTTCAACAAGAATAATCCAGGGTGAATCAGTAACACCAGAACTGCAAGTTAGTTTAGAGGGCCCATAAGTTGAGAGTTTTTTAGAATCACCTTCATGAACATCTCTTAGCATTCCCTCGCCTTCACTTACGGTTTTAGTAGCCCAGCGTTGTTTGATTTCTTTGGCACGTCTTACAATGTCATCTTTTTTGGCCGCTCTCACATCGTCAATTGATAATAGTTTGAAACTACAATCAAATGGACCTACTTTATCAATACTTTCAATTCCTGCAGCAATTAATGCGCATGTATCAATATCAGTACTCATAGGGATTACGGCTGTTCCATTAGTGGTGTTTGCAGTTGATTTTGCATCAACTTCAATACGTCCAACTTTAGAAACTCGTTGCAGCTCATTCAAGTTCATCTCCGGACCTAACAGACCTTCTGTTTGGCCGAAGATAGCACCGATTATGTCTGCTCTTTCAACGAGCCCATCAACTTCGTAGGAAAGTTTAACGTGATATTTGACAATTCCTGATTGAGGCATAAATTTTTCATCTCCTTAATTATCATGGATGGGTTTTCGTTTCTCGATATATGAGGGTATCGCAAGAATATGAGCAGGGCTCTAGAATTTTTTCATAGTTTTTTGAAATTAATTCAATATCCATTAGGGATGTTAAAAAATGAAAAATAAAGAACGGAATTATTCAGTGCTAAAAGAGTGACCACATGAACAGGATTTTGTTACATTTGGATTATTGATTTTGAATCCTGAGCCCATAAGGCTTTCAATATAGTCTACGTTTGCACCTTTTAGATGGTCTACACTGTAACTATCTACGATTAGTTTTACTCCGTTTTCTTCTAGTACCAAGTCATCTTCTTCTGGTGCTTTCTCAAAGCCCATGCCATAAGATAGACCTGAGCAACCTCCACCTTGGACATATACTCTAAGGTATTCAGGATTGTCTGCTTCTTCTTTCATAAACTCGACAATCTTCTCAGCTGCTTTAGGAGTGACAGTGATCAACTTTTGGGTTTGTTCAGATGCCATAATGTTTCAAAATGCCGTTCCAAATTATAATAAGCTTTTCACCCTAGACCAACTAGTAATTTAGGAAAAACAAGTAATTTTTAGAAATTTTAGTTAGGCTCAGCTATATTTGAAGCAATTATCATTCCAACAACTTGATCATTTTCGATCACAGGGAGTTTTCGAATTTTTCGTGAAGCCATAAGTTCAGAGGCCGTTTTCATGTCTGTCTCAGGTGAAATTGAAATCAATGGAGAAGACATTACTCGTCGGATTGGAGTATCAACAGGATAAGAGTGAGCAATAATCTTCACAGAGAGATCCTTGTTAGTTACAATCCCTACAGGAATATGATTTTCTAAAACTATTACTGCCCCTGTTTTGGATTCTTCCATTAGCTTGGCAACCTCATAAGCAGGAACAGTAGAGTTCACAGACAAGACAGAATTATCCATCACTTGTCTTATCCACAACTCTATCGTACTTCTAGTCGCATTCATTGATATGATATGATGTTAGAAATATTTCAATGACTAAAGCTAATCTCAGCTTTGATAATGATGCTCATCAAAATCAGACCCTAGGGCAACTTTTAAAATCACAGTAGAATCTGTGGTTTGAAATTTTAGATCCTTATCAGAAGCAAAGTTTCGAAATATTTGGGTCAGGAGTTGCTCAGTAAAAACAGACCACTTCATCCCCAAATCGTGTTGTATGATAAAGGTATGAAGCTCACCATCTATTCTATGGTCAGAATTCATTCCAGATGCCCTCATGTAATCTTCTAAAGTTTCAATACATCTTTCCAAATCATAACCACCCTTAATGTACATGACATTATTTTTTATCATTGGAAATACAACGTTTATGATTTCATCGATATCCTTTCCATCTAGGTCTTCTCCAAGTGATTCGAGAATTTCTTTTGGGACAGGAACCATACCAATCTTATCGGAAAATCTATCCCATTGGATGTACCTTTCAAGAATTTGTTTAACTAGAACGTTTTGAGAAATTTTTTTTTGCTTTGCCTCACTGTCGAGTTCGTTTATCAAAGATTCAGGAAGCCTATAGGTAATACTTCTAGTGGTCTCTTTTTTCTGCTGCATTTCCCTTGATGTAACCATGTCCCTTAACATAATACTCATCTGGTCGGATATTAATTCATGTTTCTAAAGGGTTTCTTAG
>JAICHE010000048.1 GCA_025922755.1 Nitrososphaeraceae archaeon | reverse complement strand
TCAAATCCAACATATCTTCTGCCCATATTTTTGCTGACGACTGCTACTTGGCCTGAACCTAAAAAGGGATCCATGATGACATCTTTTTTCTCGCTAGAGTATTGTAGTAGTTTTTCAATGAGTTCTGATGGAAGTTTAGTCGGTGTTTTTTCATCACCAGTCCAGTATTCCCTTTTGATATCCCAGACATCTTCTTTATCCTTATAGTGCAGACTTCTTCCCTCCTTGGTTTTGTCTTCTTTTTTGTATCTGGAAAATGGGAAGAATTTTCTTTTTTGATCATTTTTGCATACGTAGAGACAATGATAGTGAGAAGTTACAAACTTTTTTTTGGTCACCACTCCAAATTGATATTTCCAAATGATGTGATTAATTGTAGTAAATCCCACATCATCTATTGCTCGTAAAATATCTTTGAGGTTATTCCAACCTGAAAATACATACATACTTCCTGAATCTTTTAAAACTCGAAACACTTCTTTCATCCAAAAATAAGTAAAATCGTAATAGTCCTCAGGCTTGATTTCATTATATCCGGAAATTACTCTTGAGGATATTCTGTTATAATTTGCCTTTTTTGCCTTAAAATCAATGGCGAATGGAGGATCAGTGATTACTAGATCTATTTTGTTTTTTTGGAGACCTTTCATCCCTTCAATACAATTTAGATTGTAAATTTCGTTTAGCTGGATCTTTTTCAATTTTAGAAATGAAGACAATTTCCCATCTTAATAATGTCGTGAAAATGCTATTGAAAATCAATCAAACAATAAATTTCCATCAATTTTTCAGAGATTAGATAATAATTGAAATTTTCGTGTCCAAAATGTAAATCAAAAATAGAAATTCAAAAGACTTTCAACAAAAAGATGCATGTATCATGTGACAAATGCGGTATTGAAGATCTTTTGGAATATTCAAAAAATTATGACGAGGTCTTTTTGGAATTTCTATCCAGATTTGATCAAGGACTTGTGTCAGAAGATGGGATTTCAGAGAGCCTCAAAGACGAGGGCATTGTAAGAACAGAAAATGAAATAAAAAAAATGATTGGAAAAAACAAGCCAGACATAATTACAGAGAATGTGCTTTATTCAAAAAAAGACTATATTTCCCAGTACAAGGTTTTAACGAATCCTGAGCCTAAAATGGGTTCAAATGTAGAGGAAATGGGACTAGATGATAAGATTACAAATTACCTCAAAGAAGTTGGAATAAATCAATTTTACAAATTTCAAGATGAGGCAATTGAAGAAATTGTTTTTGGAGAAAATGTAGTAATTGAAGCACCTACTGCATCAGGAAAAACAGAGGCGTTCTTGATTCCCGTTATTCAAAAAATAAAAAATTCTGGAGATGCAGGAAATGTTTTTGCAGTTTTTGTATATCCTACAAAAGCACTTGCACGAGATCAATATCCAAAAATCAAGAGTTTTGCCGAAAAGATAGGAGTTCAAGTCAAAGTATTTGATGGAGATACAGGTCAAACCGAAAGAAGGGAGATTTTAGAAAATCCTCCTCAAATTCTAGTTACCAATTTTGATGTAATTCATTATCATTTATGGCATCAAACCAAATTTGGCTCACTTTTAACAACACTGAAAGTCCTTGTTGTGGATGAGGCCCATATCTATTCAGGAATTTTTGGATCTAATGTACATTATATCATAAAACGCCTGAAGAGAATTTGTTCAAACAAGTTACAATTCGTTGCAGCTTCGGCAACTCTTGAGGATGCAAAAGATTTTTGTGAAAAACTCTTTGGTGTGAAAATGAAGATAGTTCATGGGTCTGGAAAAAAAGGCCAAACAGATTTTGTAATGCTTTTTCCATCTTTGAGAAATCAACGAGCACTCATGACAGATTTGACCAAAAGACTTACCGAAAAAAATCACAAAACAATGGTCTTTAACAACTCACATCTAAATTCAGAATTATTAGCCATTCAGGCCAGACGACATAAAATCAATATCAAGGTCCACAGGGCCGGGCTGATGGCAAATTATCGCCGTTCAGTGGAAAAAGAGTTCAAAGAGGATTCACTTCAGGCAATATCATGCACACCCACCCTTGAATTAGGAATAGATGTGGGAAATGTTGATGGGGTAATCTCATCGACTATTCCAGTTAATAGGTTAATTCAAAGGATAGGAAGAGCAGCAAGAAAGGGTCAAAGAGGTTATGCGTTTTTGGCCCTGGGAAATGACCCTATTTCGCAATATTACAAGAATCATCCTGATGATTATTTTGAAGATGTCGAACGAACCTACATTGATCCAAAGAATCCCTTTGTTGAAGAGTTCCAAATTTTATCAATGGCATGCGACAAACCTATCTCAAAACATGAATTAAAAGAACACAAAGAAGTGATAGACCATCACTTAGATGAAGGGAACCTTGTTTTGTTCAATAACAGAATAATTCCAAATTTCGATAAGATTGGTTCAATGTTAAATGATTATAGCATAAGAGGAATTGGAAAGTCAATCGATATTTTCTTAAACGAAAGAAAAGTAGGAGAAAGGGTTTTGCCAATTGCCCTTGAGGAACTACACAAAGATGCCATCTATTTTCTTGCTGGGACAAGATACCGAGTAAAAGAGATGGGCTATCCAAAAAAAAATTATGCAAAAATAGAACGAATTCCTAAAGACTATCCATATTATACAAAGGCCTTAACAGAAGAGTGGCCTACAATTGAAACAGTTTTTGAAAAAAGAAAAGTCTTTGGACTAGAAACGGCATTTTGTAAATTACATATCAAAAAACAAGTATATGGATATGTCAACATTGAGCTAGGTCAAGAAGTTACACAAGGAGAGAAAGTTTTACTCGATGAGCCATTAGAGTATGACTTTATCACAAAAGGGATTGTTTTTCATGCGCCTAGGCCACTGGAGGAAATTGAGAATTCAGAGGATGAAGAATACACCGAAGCTAGTGGATACCATGCAACAGAACACGTGGTAATAGAAGGAAGTAACATGATAACTGGAGGGGTATCGCAAGATTTGGGAGGTATTTCACTTGGAACATCAGGTCTGATTTTTATCTATGATGGTGCAATTGGAGGAAATGGAGCAAGCAAAGCCCTGTATGACAGGCTTGAAAAAGCCTTTGAAAGAAGCATGTTTATCATCAAAGAATGTCCGTGCAAAAATGAGTCAGGATGTCCTAGATGCACTTTTTCATATCGATGTGGAAATAACAATGAATTCTTGCATAAAAAATCATCACTAGAAATTCTTAAGAGAATTAATTCTGGCGAGAAGACAAAGCTGATTGATCCCACTGAAGGAGATCGCCCTCTAGTCTAAAATCAAAATGGGATAAATATGACAAATTTCAACTGAAGATATGCAAAAGGTTGCTCTTGTCACTGGAAGTTCATCTGGAATTGGATATGAAACTTGTCTTGCATTAGCTAGAGATGGATATCACACCTTTGCAAGTATGAGAAACCTAACCAAAAGTGAAAGATTGAAAAAAGTTGCAGAACAAGAAAACCTGCCAATCAGCACAATAGAGCTTGATGTAGATAAAGAAGAGTCAATAGTAGAAGCAGTAAAAAAAAATAATACAAGAATCCGGTAGAATAGATGTTCTAGTCAACAATGCAGGATACGGTCAATTTGGATGCACTGAGGATGTATCAGTCAATGATTTTCGAAAGCAGTTTGAGACAAATTTTTTCAGCATAGTAAGAATTATTCAAGAAGTGGCCCCCATAATGAGAAAACAATGTTCAGGGATAATTGTAAACATTAGCTCCGTTGCAGGAAGAATGGGACTTCCTGGATCCCCAGCATACATTAGCTCAAAATTTGCATTAGAAGGATTAGGGGAATGTCTGCGATATGAGCTTGGAATGTTTGGAATCAAGACAACTCTGATTGAACCAGGAGTAATCAAGACCAACTTTTTTGACTCTATGAAAATTCCAGAATCAAAAAAAGACCCCAAATACAAACAGATTACTGAAAACATGTTGGCCGGTTTGAAGATGATGGTAGAGATGGGTACAGCCCCATCAAAGGTAGCTGAAGTTATCCTAAAGGCAATTCACGACGATGAGATGAAACCCAGATATGTTGCAGGAGCAGACGCAGCCATGTTTTTGGAGGCCAAAAGGTCAAAATCAGACCTGGAATTTGAAAAATACATGTCAAAAGAGCTTTTTCCTAGTTAAAATGACGCCTACGTTAAATTGATATACACATAGAATCCCATTTTTGTCAAAGTCCGCAATTTTAAAAGTGAAAATAAATGAAATGGAAAACATTACAACATAACGGAATACTATTTCCCCCAGCCTTTGAATCGCAGGGAATAAAACTAAAGATCAAAGGAGAAAACATCCCACTCAACTTAGAGCAAGAGGAAATGGTCTATCAATGGGCCAAGAAAAAAGATACTTCGTATGCCCAGGACAAAGTTTTTCAGAAAAACTTTACAGCAGATTTTGCTAAAACTCTTGATTCCAAATTCAAAAAAATAACCTATGAAGATATTGATTTTTCAGATGCCTACAAGTTAGTTGACAAAGAAAAAGACCTCAAAGAGATGATGACTAAAGAAGAAAAAAAGACTCTTGCTGCAAAACGAAAGGAGCTCCGTGAACAGCTCAAAGAAAAGTACGGCAAAGCAATAATGGATGGACAAGAGGTAGAAGTTGCCAACTACATGGCAGAACCTCCAGGAATTTTCATTGGGAGAGGAGAACACCCCTTAAGAGGAAGATGGAAACCACGAGTTACACCAAAAGACGTCACACTAAACCTTGGAAAAGAGGCAAAAGTTCCAGAAGGAGATTGGGGCAAGATTGTTCATGATAAAGAATCTATGTGGCTTGCAAGTTGGGTAGATTATCTTACTCAAAAAAGAAAATATGTTTGGCTTGCAGATACTGCAGGATTAAAACAAGACAGAGACAAACAGAAATATGAAAAAGCAGTAAAGCTTGCAAAAGAGATAGAAAAAATCAAAGACCAAATTGTCAAAGATATGAAGAGCAAAGATCCAAAAATTGCAAAAATTTCTACTGCTTGCTATTTGATTTACAGAACTGCAATGAGGGTAGGTGACGAAAAGGATCCAGATGAAGCAGACACGGTAGGCGCTACAACTCTGAGAAAAGAACACATCAATCTAACCTCAGATGCAATAGAGTTTGATTTTCTAGGTAAAGATAGCGTAAGGTGGCAGGAGACAGTTCCAGCACAAGGACACGATAAACAATTTCATGAGAATCTTAAGAAAATCATCCAAAACAAAAAACCCAAAGATGACATCTTTGATGGAATTACTTCCCGACATGTCAATGCATATTATTCAAGCATCGTCAAAGGCCTCACGGCAAAGGTGTTCAGAACATATCTGGCAACTAACGTTGTGAAAAACTATCTCAAAGAGCATGACAATCTCAAAGGAAAGACTCCAAATGAAAAACTCTATCATGCAAAGCTAGCCAATTTGGAGGCTGCCGTGATGTGCAATCATAAAAGAACTATTCCTAAAACATTTGAGCAATCATTGCAAAAGAAAAGAGACACGCTCAAAAAGATAGAAAAAGACAAACCCTGGAAAAAAACCGAAGAGACACTAAAAAAAGTAGAAGAAAAAGAGACAAAGACTGATGCTCAGAAAAAAGCAAAACAAAAAAGAATCAAGACCCTTAACGAACAGATTAAAAAACAAAAACTAAAGCACAAAGAAAGGCAGGAGAAATTAAAATTACAAATTGACTTGTCAGAAAAGACAAAAGACTATAATCTTGGAACATCTCTTAGAAACTATATCGATCCTCGAGTAGTCAAAGCTTGGACTGACGAGGTCGGAGCAGAGTGGGAAAAACTCTATACTGCAGCACTTCAGAAAAAATTCCTTTGGGTTAAAAACGAAAATCTTGATTGGAAAAAAGTATCTCAAACATAATCAAACAATCAGAATAGAAACAGAATCATTTAATTTCCTAAAATATCAGGCATAAATTGTGCCGGGGTAGCTCAGCCTGGTTAGAGTGCCAGTTCGCTTGGTAAAATCTAACGGGTCTTCCAAAGAAGGCAATACTCATAATCTGGAGGTCGCGGGTTCGAAACCCGCCCCCGGCATATCTAGAGTTTCAAACTAATTCTATGAAATCCTCACAGAAAATTTAGGCATAAAACTATGCAGAACTATGCAATTTTGTGAGGGTATTAAACTACAATGCAGTAATGGGTTCAAATCCGCGGGGATTCAGCTACCAAATTGGGTATAAAATGGGACGCATTTAGGCGTGAAATTCTAGTCTATTCTTTGAGATTCTGAAATCTTCCAGCAATGATCATATGTGAATAAATCAACACCGCCCAGTTTGTCAACCCATTTTGGAACAACCTCATCGGTACACTGTTGTGTTATCGAGTCGGCATAAATTTGGAAAACTAGCCAAAGGTTCTCAAATCCAACCTCTTGTCCTATTGCCATAAAGGAAACTTCTTGATTTGCCTTAGCAGCTGCAGCTTCAATGTCTTCAAAGTATTCTTTTTGAATTTGCACATCTTCTGGAGTTCCTAGACGAGTTAGATGTCCCCCAACAAAAGTATCAAAATCATATTCAAGAACCTTGTCATGTGCTGCAAGAAATTCTGGAACATCTTGAGCCATTGCTAGATCTTTGAATGGAGTCCATCCTGGAAATATTACATCAACTAACATCAAGACTTTTTGGTTTGGAGCAAAGATGAAAATATTTCCTGGTTCATGCATTGGTCCATAATAGGCTAGTTCTAATTTTTGAGTCCCTACTTCTAGAGTGTATGCATCCTCAAATGTTACAGTTGGTAATGGTCTGTTAGGATCATTTCTTTTTGATAGAGTCTCAGCAGCTTCTTGATGTGCAATGTAGATTGCATCATCAGGGAACATGTTCATTGCTCCAACATGATCCTTGTGAGTATGGCTGTAAATTACATGTGTGATTGGTTCATCTGTTACTTCTTCAATTGCTTTAAGATAATTTTCCCCAATTGATGGTGGAGCATCAACTGCAATCACTCCTTCTCCAGTAGTTAGAAAAATTGCCTGATATGCACCTTCAGTAACCCAGTATAATCCATCTTTGATTTCTTCAACCAAGTATCCTTTAGAAAAATCAATTTGAGGACCCATTGCAGTTTCTGGAAGTGGGACAGCAGTTCTCATCTTTTCAGCATGGATATCAAACATTGAGGCTAAAACTTGCATATTCTCAGAGTTTTCAATTATTGTACCCCAACCACGTTCAACTAATGCAGCTGCAGTAGGAGGAGTTACACATGCAATTCTACCTTTGGTACTTTCAATCCAAATTTTATCAATACAAATTGGGTTGGATTCAGCATTTGCATAAAATACGGGAGTTGAGAAAAGCGTACCTGCTGTCACGATTAACAAAGATAATAAAACATAATTGAATTTCAAACTGATTTGTAATTTATTTAGTGACTTAAAAGTGAATTCTTCCAAAAATTAATTTCAAGATTTATCTGAAATGAATTATCATTTAGTTTATGGAATATGTCCTCATGATTGGAATTGCACTTAGTGGTAAAACCACCTATCGTAGGGC
>JAICHE010000047.1 GCA_025922755.1 Nitrososphaeraceae archaeon | reverse complement strand
GTAGTTTTAGAATCAATAAGACAAGGGTATCACACCATTGGAGCTATAGTGTGGACTACATTTATCGACAAGATTGATGTAGAAAAAGCATTACAAAAATTAATGAGTAAAGGTTTGATTATTCAAAATGAAAAAAGAGACGGTCTGCATAGAATTCCTGTGTGGGACCTTGCACCAGATGTTGCAAAAAGAATGGGAGAAGAAAAGAAAGGATTGTTTGGAATTACCAGAAAGAAATTGCCAACTCCTGTTAAAAATCTAAAGAATCTTAGTGAAGCAATCCAGATTGCAAAAGAGGCAATAGAAGAAGAAGATATAGACAAAGCAATCGACATCTTTGATGAATTCATTGAGACATCAAGGTCTGGCGAACCAATGATTGAGAATTTCTTTGATGAACATAGAGAAATTAGATTGTGGAAGATAAGACTCAAAGACAGAGGAGTAGATTACATTATTGATCATAAAGAAAAGATGCTTGATTTGTTTGACAACATAGAAAGCACAGTAACTAAAAAGCTGCGAGAGGAAGTAGCTTAATTATTCAGCAGATAAATCCCAATAGTTTGCATCTTCTTGTTTTTCAGTAGGTTTGGATAGGCTTTTCCATTCTTTGAAAGATCTCACATACAATTTTGCGTTTGGAAGCCCCACTGATTTTAATGCATAGTAGGCCAGCCCTGATAAAGTTCCAACACTTCCACAGTAAGTTATAATTTCAGAATCTCCTGAAATTCCTCTGTTATCAAGTAGTCTTTTCATATCTTCTTTGGGCCGCAGTATTTTATCAGAACTTGCAAGAGTACGATATGGAAGGCTTATTGCACCTGGAATGTGCTGCTCAAGATAGTTTAATCGTTCTCTATTATCTACTAAAATAACACCTTTCTTTTCTTTTGCAGATTCCAAATAATCTGAAGTTGCTAAAATTTCAGGTCTTAGGTTTATGGAATGCTCTTTTTTTTGTATTTCAGGAATTACATCGTCCTTTTCTAGACCAAGTGATTTCCAGTTACCATATGTAGTTTCAAGCAGAGAAACATCAGAATGCCCGAGGTATTCTAATGTCCATGCAACCCTTGATGCAAGTGCTCCAAATGTATCGTCATACACAACAACGGAAGTTTCATCATCTATCCCCATTGAGTTTACAAGTTTTTGTACTCTTTCAGGACTATCATCCGAAAGTAAATTGGCCAGAGGTAAATTCACAGCAGTTGGAATATGATCTTTTTTGTAATCTTCCTCTCGTCTGACATCAATTACTCTTACACTTTTATCCCTAATTTCAGATCGAAGAGAATCAATATCAGTAGTTGTCTTTACAACTTTTTCTTGGCTCATGCTGCACATTCACCTTTACCGGTTTTTGTATGATAACTTGTATCACTTCCGTAATCAGCGTAAAAATCAGGATCTTCTGTTTTTGATGGTGGTAAAGTAAGAGGAGTAAGAATTTCTTTAAGATCATTTACTGATTTTATTTTAGAATCATCAATACCATTTACTACTCTATGAATCCAAGATTTCAGATCATCATCAGGTTTTTTATTTTCCTTGAAGACATCAATTATCTTCAAGATTACTGGAATTACTCTTTTTGCCGGAACTCGCAAGCAGCTAATGCCAAGCATAGTTTCACCGTCGGATCTTCCACCTAACTGCATCATATAATTTGGATACATGTCTTTATCGACTCTTCCCCCTCCTCCAAAGAATCCAATTGTGGCAATTCCGTGCTGTCCACAAGAGTTAGGACATCCGCTAATCTTAATTGAAGAGTCTCGCAAGTCATCATCCTCATCTAGTTTTAATTCTAGGAATTTCCTTTGAATTTCCTTTGCCAATCTATGAGAATTTGTAAGTGCCAAATTACAAGAAGTGGTACCAGAACACCCAATAGGTGCCGACATTGTCAGGGAACCAGATTTTGCCAGTCCAGCACTTAGTAATTTAGTATAAAGATAAGGTAAATCATCCTCATGGACATATCTTAAAGAGATATTTTGAGAAAATCCTGCTCTTGCAAGGCCTTCAGATGAGAAATCTTGGATTAATTCAGACAGCACATGAAGTTGATTAGAGGTTATATCACCAGCTTCCAAAGTTACAAAAACTGAGTAGTAACCTTGTTGTTTTTGTTTAAAGGTATTTCCCTTTAACCATCTTGCATATCCGTCAATTGTGGTTGAACCACTTTCATCAGAAACACGAATTGGTCTTTTTATTTCATTAGGAGTATCATCTACGTTTAATCTTGTTACAACAGATTGTGTAGCTCGTACTATTGCTCTTTCCTTCAGAACTAGGTTTTGGAATTTCTCCCAGCCCATATCATTTACCAGATAACGCATTCTGTTTCTTGCAAGATTTTTTCTATCACCTAACCTATCGAAAATTCTCATTACCGCAATAGAAGTATAAAGCAAGTCCTCTTCGGGAGTAAATTCTTCAAGCTGATGCCCAACAAAAGATTTGTTTCCAAGACCACCACCCAAAAATATTTTGAATCCTTTTTGAGTAGTACCATTTTGCTCTCTTGTTTGTGGAATCAATCCCACATCAACCATTCTTACCATTCCATGTTTTTCACAGCACGTAAAATTAAATTTGAATTTTCTTGGCAAGTTTTGGGCCATTGGATTTCGCAAAAAGAATCTAGCAGTTGCAAGTGCATAAGGTGTTGCATCAAACTCCTCATCAGGACAAACTCCTGATAAAGGACTACACATAACATTTCTTACCGTATTTCCGCATGCTTCTCTGGAAGTAAGTCCAACCTCAGACAAACCTCTTAAAATTTCAGAAACATCTTCTAAAACAACCCAGTGTAATTGGATATTTTCCCTGGTGGAGAAATGGGCACTACCAATGGAAAACTGTTCACTTAACTGAGAAATTCTTTCAATTTGATTTGGATAAATTTCACCAGCAGGTAATTTGATGCGAACCATCGCATAATCATCTGCCAATCTTGTTCCATAAGCACCATGTTGTAATCTAAAACGTCTAAAACTATCTGAATCATATTTTCCTTGTCGGTATAATTTTACAGTGTTTGCAAAGAAATCAGCCTCTTGATTTCTGGCCCAATTGATTTTTCCTTTCTTTGGTTTTGGTCTTGATTGTTTTAGGTTAGATGCCAATACAAATCCATGTCGTCGATTTCGGTTATAAATTTTTGAAATAGGAAATTTTGGTACTAATAATTCAAAATTAGGACATTTGACTTCGTTTTAATAAAATCCACAGATAATACAGTTAGGGAAAACTAATTTTCCAAAAATCGTGCGAAAGTATTAATGTCAAATAAAAAATCAAGATTAACATGCAAGAGGCAACAGTCGCACAAAAATCAGAAAAAATATTCACTGATGTAAGAGAAGTTGAAATTACACGTGCCATTGCCAACGAATTTCACGACGTTCTAATTGATAGAGCAGAATCAGATGTTATCATTATCGGTGCAGGTCCTGCAGGATTAACTGCCAGTAGAGAATTATCAAACAGAGGGTTCAAAGTTTTGGTAATAGAGCAGAATAACTATCTAGGTGGAGGCTATTGGCTGGGTGGATATATGATGAATCCTGTCACAGTAAGAGAACCTGCACAAAAAATTTGGGACGAGCTTGGAATACCATACAAAAAAGTAATGGAAGGATTATACCTTACTCCAGGACCTCATGCAGTTTCAAAATTAATTGCAGGGGCATGTGATGCTGGAGTAAAGTTTCTTAATTTAACAAAGTTCGATGATCTAGTTTTGAAGAATGGTAGAGTGGCAGGAATTGTTGTAAACTGGATGCCAGTCTCTGCATTGCCTCGAAACATTACTTGTGTTGATCCAGTAGCATTTGAAGCTAAAATAATCATCGATGCATCAGGACATGATTCAGTCGCAGTAAAAAGACTCGTAGATAGAGGATTGGTAGACTGGAAGGGAATGAATCCAATGTATGTAAATGAAGGAGAAGAGCATGTTGTTGAAAAAACAGGCGAAGTCTATCCAGGATTAATTGCAGCGGGGATGTCAGTAACTGAAACACATGGATTAGCAAGGATGGGACCAACGTTTGGGTCTATGCTGTTTTCTGGAAAAAAAGCAGCTGAGATTGCAGCTGAGAAGATAAAAGAGTTAGAAAGATAACTAATTACATACGAGTCTTTTTGTGAAAATATCAAAGGTTATACTGTATGACGAGCCTGCAGTCCCTGAGATCAATTTAAAAAATCTTTGTGAATTTCTAAAAAAAACATTTCCTATCGAAGTTGAATTAAGAGAGAATGTTTGGACATATTCCAACGAAGATACCCCTCAAAAAATTGCCGGATGTAAAATTTTCAACCTTAGAAAAGATTTTGAGAAACACTTACCTACAGCTGAAGAAATTGCTTTTGAGAAATTGAATATCAAGAATACTTCAACCACTGAAAACATAATCATGTATGATGGCTTTCAGTTACAGAGAGTTTTTGCTGATTTAATTCCCGATTATGAAAATGACCAGAATATTTTTCACATATTTTTCACAAACAAATTAACCTGCACCTATGATTATAATGATTATCGATATCATGGTCGTGCTCTTATTGGGGCAAACCCGTCAATAATATCCACCACTGGAATTATAGAAGCACCTGCCAAACCAAGGGAGTATTATTACGAACTAATGACAAATTTTACTAAAGGTGTGAATGTAAATTTTGTGAAAGAAAAATTCAGGGGAACCTATTTAGAATATCATGATTCAAGATTATCCAAAATTATTGAAGGGTATCTATTACAAGCAATTTTTTACTATGAAACAGGAGAACCATTCTGTGACAATAAAGATTGTAAATTACTTAATGCACACTGGCAAAAAGATCTAATTTATTCCCAATTAGAATCAGGGAAGCTTTGTGATAAACACCAACTTGTTTTGGAAAAAATGATCAGAGAATAAAAACAAGATTTTCAAAATCTAATTCATTGAAAGATTTATTGGCATCCAAATAGACACTTCATCTTTATCTTGATTAAAATCATCAAATAAAATATCCGCATTGCATTTTTTCATATTTTTGTCTTTCAAGCATTCAGCAAGTGCTTGATTATACAATTCCTTTTGCTCAGTTTTGAATGCTTGTTGTTCCTCAAAATTCCGATTAGGGTTGGTGCTCATCAAATAGTATGTGTAATCAGTTGTTTCAAGATCTAAAAGTAAGTTTGAGAACAAAGCTTGTTTTACACCCATAACATTATCTAAAAACCACTGTTTTTCAAAACCACCCACACTATGAGCAATCACGATCATATCTGCATTTTCAAATTCTTTTACTACCTTGAATTGAACAGACAAGACTTTGGAAAAAGTATCCCAATGAGTCATAGATACATGAATATCTTCCAAATATTCACCGTCATTTACCAAGTGGTTCATACCGTTTGTTTTTAGAATTTTGATTGGAGCAAATTCTGGTTTTTGAGAAGAAGTACCTTCAGGAAATATGTAAAGCTCCAACCCCTCAGGGTGTAGTTTACCTTCTCTGTAAGGAAGTTCTATTGTAAGATTAGTCACTTCGCCCAGATTCACAGTTTGTTTTCTGTTTGGTTCATCCAACTTTATAGAGCCAGGTAAAGTATGAAGGGAGAATCCGTTGGGATAAGCCTTTACTATTTGGATTACTTCATCATCTTCAATTTGATTGTAAGACATGTTGTAACCCATGATACCTTTTGAATTTTGCAAGTTACCATCAGAAGTCACAGGATGATTCAAACTAAGAGAGTGTCCAATTTCATGTAAAGTGATTCTATTGATCACATCATAATCAAATTGTTTATGATCTTTATTTTTAACAATATCTTCAAATTTTTCAAGGGTAAGAGTGTTCCAAAAGTCATCATCGTTTTGTGCCATGTTAAGTAGAGTGCTCTGGTAATCATCAGTGTAAATGGTGACATTTGCTACAGGTGTAAGAGGATGGCTAAATCCTGCAACGCCAGATAATTGGAATAGTGTTGGATCAGGAGTATCAACATAATTCACAAAGCCATCACAAACGGATTCATCCTTTGGATAAACATGTAACGTCATATCCCAAACAAATGGATTGTTTGTAACCTCAACAATTCGATCATGCCATGTCTTAATCGCATTAGCTGCAATATGATTGAAGATAGGATTTTCTTGATTATTTGTAATACAATAATCTATTTGGGTATCGTTAAAGATTAAAAGACGATTTCCTGTATAGGGTTGAAAATCTAAAAACTCGTTTTGTGAAGAGTTAGGCGAATATGCCAAAGCACTTTGATCGGCAACAACTGCAACGACTATTAGTGATAATACAATTGCAATTTGCCCCAACATACTAAAAATTTGCCTTCGGCTTTTCATAAAAGATTTGCTACATTTCAATTAGAAACCAAACCTCGCGAGCTTAAAAAAAAGACATAATTTTGCAACATTTTCAAAAATCAAAACATCAACTAATAGATCGAGAGGTCAAAGCAGTATGATTTTTTAATTGAAAATTATTTTCAAGAAGGTCAAAGAGGAGATCAAGCCAAACCAATATCGGGCGATAGTGAGCAGGGCTTGATTCCTACTTATTGAACCGTTTTTGGTTCAAAAGAAATTAGGTTAAATTTTGTTAATTGATCGATCAGAATTTTCCTAGGTATGATCATCAAACTAGGTCTACCACTTAAATTAATGAAATTAACAGAATGTTTTCATGATGGCTGCAGACTCTGGAGCGACAGTTCTTGAAAAAAAAGATGATTCCCCAAAAATACCAGAAAAAAAGAAAACAAAATTTGATGTGGTGATAATTGGAGCAGGACCATCAGGATATACGGCAGGGATTTATTGTTCAAGGGCCGGATACGATACTTTGATTTTATCCGGTATTCTGCCAGGAGGACAGCTAGTAAATACAACAGAGGTTGAAAACTATCCAGGATTTGAAAAAGGCATAATGGGTCCAGACTTGATGATAGAAATGAGAAAACAAACACAAAGAATGGGAACCACCATAGTAGATGATGAAGCAATTAATGTGGATTTTAGAAATAGTCCCTTCAAAATTCTTACAGGCTCAGAAGAATATGAAGGAAGGGCGGTAATCATTGCAACAGGGGCCAATCCCAGAAAACTTGGGCTCGAAGGAGAGCAGACTTTTGCTGGGAAGGGCGTATCATACTGTGCAACATGTGATGGTCCATTTTTTAGAAATCAAGAGTTGGTAGTTGTTGGAGGAGGAGATTCTGCGATTGAAGAGGCAACATTTCTAACAAAATTTGCAACAAAGGTCCATGTAGTTCACCGAAGAAATGAATTACGTGCAAGTAAAGTAATGCAAGAACGTGCACTTAACAATGAAAAAATTCAATTTCATTGGGATTCAGCAGTAATAGATATCAAAGGAGACCAAAAAATGCAGCAAGCAATAATTAAAAATCTGAAGACTAACGAAGAGAAGACACTTGATGTAGGAGGTTTGTTTGTTGCAATTGGACATGAACCAAATACAAAATTATTCAAAAATCAAATTGAACTAGATGATGAAGGATACATTATTTTGAAAAATAAAACTAAAACCAACATTGAAGGGGTTTTTGCTGCAGGAGATG
>JAICHE010000046.1 GCA_025922755.1 Nitrososphaeraceae archaeon | reverse complement strand
GTTTTTTTCTGAGAATTGCCTTTGAAGATCTTTATACAGCGATGCTTGTAGCATTTGAAGTTCATGTTCTCTGTCGCTACCCAAAGTTAAGGTCCATGGCCCATATCCAATTATTTTTAAAATACTAATCTGAATCATTTTATTTTTTCAATCTCCTTGGTTATTTTCACAACAGCCTCTACTGCCCTTTCTGCGACAGGTCTGATTCTTGCGTATGCATGTCTTTCTTGCATTCCCGGACCAGTAATTCCTAGGGAAACAGGTTTTTGATATTTTAAAGACAATTCAGTCAGGCTTTTAGCAGTAGAATGAGCAATTACTTCATCATGTTTTGTTTGTCCCTTAATTATAGCGCCTAGCGTTACCACTCCATCTACATTTTTCTTTTGTAGCAAAGCATCCACTACTATAGGCATATCATAAGATCCAGGAACTTCACAAATATGAGTTATTTTTAATTTCAATTTTTTTGCTTTTTCTTCTGCTACAGATAACATCCTAGATGTCACTTCTTTATTAAATTCCGAAACAACTACTGCAATTTTCAAAAATTAATTCACCTTAGAATATTCTAAAAGTTCTTTTCCATCAATTAATGGAATTCCATTTTGTTTTGCATATTTTTCTGCTTTTTCTATTGATAAGGCATTGTAAGTTTCTGCATCCATCATTTCACATATAGCAGTAACTGGTGTTAAGCCAGCAAGTTTAGCTAAATAAATTGACATCTCAGTATGACCTTGTCTTGTTTTCAATAATCCTTTAGATGCAATTAACAATGGGACATGTCCAGGTGTTTTAAACGATGATACAAATTTTTTCTTTTTATTATCCACATGGAAAATTTTAGCCATTTCTTGAATGGTTAATGCACGATCTTTGTCGGTAATTCCCGTATAGGTCTGGTAGTGATTTACGTAGATAGAAAATGTGGGTCTATCACCATAAGGCGCAAGCCCCATAATCATTTCTTTATTTGTAGAGGATTCAGCAAGAATATCGTGCATGTAACTTAGGCCTAGTTCGTTTGCAAAATCATTATCAATTGAAATACAAAGTAGGCCTCCAGCATGTTGACGCATTCGGGCTACATGTTCGGGAGTAACAAATTCTCCAGCAGTTACCATATCAATTTCATTTTCACGTCCGGCTGAATCAAACAAAAGAACAAATTCTCCTCTTTTTAGAGATTGTATACCTGATTCTAAAGACATGTAGAAAAATTAGTCTTGGATCAGATTATAAAGTTTACTAAAAAATTAGTAATTACTAATATTTTGGTAATTCAATCATTTTATTTTAAAATGTATTTTCCAAGAATGTCAGTTTCAATATTAACTTTATCGCCGATATCTTTTGTTTTAAAATTTGTAACCTCGATAGTATGTGGAATAAGACATACAGATGCCAAATTCTTTTTTACATCTACCACGGTCAAACTTATTCCATCCATCGCAATAGAACCTTTCTTTACAACATATTTTGACAGTGATTTTGGAACTTCAAACCAAACTTGAACTTCTTTTGGTTTTTTTTCAATTTTTTTTATAATTCCTACACCATCAACATGACCTAAGACAAAGTGTCCTTCTAATCTATCTCCAGCTTTTAAACTTCTTTCAATATTTACAATTCCGCCAACTTTCAAGTTGCCTAGATCAGTTTTCTTTGTTGTTTCTTCAATCATTTCAAAAGTACTTCCTGTTTTAGATAATTTTGTAACGGTTAGACAAACTCCATTTAATGCAACACTTTGTCCAATTTTCAAACCTTTTCCATATTTTCCTAAATCAACAATCATTTGTATTGCACTTCTATTTTTTGTTGCTTTAGTAATTTTTTTTACTTTACCAATTCCCTCTACAATTCCAGTGAACAATAATTCTTCAAATAATTTTACGTATAAATTGATTTAGATGAATACTATTTTTAAATTAGTTTTGAGTTTTTGATAATGGAGTGTAATCGTCATTAACTTCATAGATAAAAACTCCTAGTAAAACCCGGTCATTATTTACAAACGAAGGGGATCCATAGACAAATCTAAATGGCCCATCACCATTAGTTGGGTATTTGATATCTTTACCATAAACAGGAGTTAATCCCATTTTGAAAGTCTCAGATTGGGTGGAAGTATCTCTTGGATTAACATATGAAAGGGTAGAAAATGGGAATAGTTTTCCTAATAGAGTTTCATTCCAAAAATAATCCGTTCCACTAATACCATCAGGATGTACGAATTTTCCTACTGGCTCACCTGCAATACGCATAAACCATTGTTTTTTTGATTCATCTCCTCCTCCACTAAGAAGATAAACTGGTTGATCTGATCCTTGATCAATTCTTTGACCGACAGCAAAAACTAAGACATAGTCTGCACCCATATCTTGTAAATTCATCCATGCATCATCAGGAGTACTCAATAAGATCTGGGCAATTTTTTCAATTCTTGTATGATTACCTGTAAAATTATCTGCCAATGTAGCCCTATCAGACATTGTAGTAATCCAATATCCGTAATCCCACCATGCAGCTACAACTGAATCTTCTGGGGTGTTTGATTTTATCCATTCAAATGATTCTTTCCAATCATTTGTAGCCATATTCCAATTTGATCCTCCATTTAAAATGGTTGGAGGGGCTTTTCCACTGGTTATCCAATTTGAGTTGGGATAAACAAGAGGTATTACAAGAAGAATTACAATTATTGTTAAAAAGGAAATTTTTATAATATTTTGTGTACGGAATTTTTCAAATAGGTTTTTACTTCCAAGGATTTCTTTTGTTAAAATTGATAATCCTAGGGAAGATAAAATAACTAATGCAACTGATGCAAACACCTCCAAACGTACAAAAGCAGAGCTGACATATACACCAGTCAAACCCATTATTAATGAAAAAGCAATCATGTCATTTTTTACATATGATTTTTCTTCAGATTTTTTACTGAGAATTATCCATATTCCAAGTCCAGCAAAAATCATCAAAATGGAATGGAAAAAGAATGATTGTGATTGAGTGGTTGTTGCATGTTCTGCTACTGAATCAACTAAAGGATTTGATGTTGTAAGGAACGGGTTTATGGCGTTAAGATAACGAAATTGTGGTAATGGTAAAATTTCAGCCTCTGCGTTAATTACAAGTAAAGACGAACCGCCAATTATCAGTGCTGCCAAAAAGATTAATCCATTTCTTGTTTTGTTTTTATCCTTACTGAATTTTTGGATTATTATACAAGAAATTAAAAATGCAGTTGGAACAATTAATGAAAAACCTCCTAAACCCAATACAAATTTTGTACCTACAAATTCAAACATTGATGCCGTTAGTAAAAATGCAGTTACAAATACAGGAATACTCCAAATTAAAAATCCATGATCCTTTCTAACAAATGGAAGAGCTAAAATAAACATCCCTAGTGGAATTATAAAAAATTGTATTCCACCCCAAGCAGAGAGTCCAAATCCAAGAACTATTCCACCTCCTACTAATTTTGCGATTGCAATTTTTTTATTTTCAGATTTTATTCCACTCAAAAAAAGATATAATCCTAAAATTCCATAAAACAGTCCTAGAGGTTCTGATTTGAACCAACCAATAGTTCCTCTCAAAATAATAGGTAATGCTACAGCGTATAGTATTGCAGCAAAAAGTCCAGCAGTAGTTCCTCCAATAACTCTGACTAGAGCAAATACTACTATTGCAGTCAAAGAGCCAAAAATCACTGGGAATAAAATCGTGAAATCATAAAGGCTGGAGCTTCCTCCAAATAATTGGTATGTTATGGCAGTTGTAGCATGAAGCATGACCTGTGATGTTGCAGAAACATTTCTACCTTCAGGGTACCAACTTTTATCATCATGCCATTCAAAATATTCTGAAAAACCGTTTTCTACCATGTATTCAGTTGCTCTAAAATTAAAAAATGGATCAAATTCATTTAACTCAAAACCATAATCAGCACCTTGTGAGCGAATCAAAAACGCTGTACTAAATGACAAAATCAAAACTCCGATAATCAGAAGATGTTGAATTTTAAATTGAAATTTTCCTATAGATTCTAAAGATTGGGCCAATTGCCTTTTTGATTGTGAGATTATTTATTACTCTTTGGTAAAGAGGATAGGAAATTTTTGATTAATTATTACATTGTAGCTTGGGCTGCATCATGAAACATCTGACTCTTTGCACAACCAGCAGCCAGTTCATCACCAGCACCACGTCTCATAAGGCCTCTATACAGACCATCTTCGAGTTTGACGCCTTCACGTTCTTCCCATTCTTCTACAGTGATAGAGTATTTCTTTTGAATTCTGTCTCTATACCATTCTGGAATTACATTAAATGCACAGAATGGGATAATTCGGAGATCGGGTGTTACATAGTGAATATCACATCTTTGTAGTCTTTCCAAGTCTTCATTGTATTTGTCTTGAAAGTGCATCATGCCTAGGAATAATCCTTTGACATGCCATGAACCAACAGAATCAAATGATCTTTTCATCAAAATATTACCAAACATCTTTGCCAAGTCTAGTCCTGCAGGTTGTTTCTTTGTATCAACAAAGCCCTTTAGTTTTCTTACAACTTCAAGCATTGTAAAGTACTTGTTTTTACCAGAGCGAATCTCTTCAGCTTTGTCTTCAAATAGTTCTAGCATACCTTGAATATCACAGAATTTTGTTAATGGTACAAACTTCTTTGTTTCTTCATCTTCAAAGATGTATGTTCCCGCACCACATGCAAAGTGGATTGATAATTCATATTTTGGTTTGCTGGAAAATGCTTCTATCACATTTGTTAGTGGCATACAACTTGGTACTGGGAACCAGTCATCAACAGTTACCTCACCATTTGTTTGCTCTTCAATTCTTTGAATGCAGTCTGGAACTGTAATTCTATATTTTTCACGTTCACCTTTACCCATCCTTCCTGTTAGTGAAACTGGTTGGAAGTTAACAGCATGAACTACATCCATGTTCTTTTGTGCATACCTGATAATACCACCTAATTCATGATCGTTAATTGATTTGATTACTGTTGGAACAAATACAACGGTAGTTCCAGTCTTTCTACAACTATCAAGAGCATAAGGAATCTCCCAGTGATTTTTAGGATTGGTTCTAGCAGTTACACCATCAAAACTAAGATACAAGTTGTTACATCCAGCGAGTCTTACTTCTCTTGCAGCTTCAGGATCCATAGCATGTCTAATACCATTAGTATTCATTTGAATATGGTCTACACCTTCTTCTTTCATTATTTTGATAAGATCAGTGATGTCCTCTCTTAGCATTGGCTCACCACCAGTAATTTGCATAGAGTTTCCAGGAATTGGTCTTTCAGCCTTTAGGGTCTTCATCATTCCTCTAACCTGTTCATGATCTGGTTCATACATGTAAGCACCCTCAAGTCCTTTCTTGACATAAAAGAAGCAATACCAACAGGTCAAGTCACATCTGTTTGTAACTATCATGTTTGCCAATCCACTGTGAGATAAGTGGTTTGAACATAATCCACAATTGTTTGGGCAAGAGCATTTGTCAATCATGACATTTGGAGCGTGGGCACCTTTTCCATCTACCCAGTAGGTACTGAATTTTTTGTACATTTCATAGGAACCAAAGTATAATTCCTCACATTCGCCATGTGTAGGACAAATTTTTGACATGTAGACTTTGTTATCTCTCTCAAAGACTTCGGCATCCAAAATCATGTTACAGTCAGGGCAGATGCTTTGTGTGAATCTGATAGTGGATTTCTTACCTAGATTTTTTGTTGATTGGTTGGAAATCTGAATTAATGCCATTGTATGTTTGAAAAATTTCTAAAATAGTATATAATCCATTTCACACTAGCCCCCGTGTGGAATTTAGGTTATAGGCATACCTGATTTAAATACCAAAACTTTACGATTAGATCGCATGAACATCTCTGATAAAACTCGCCGTGCTTTAGAAAAGATCGGATTAACCAGTTACGAAATTAGGACTTTTACTTCGCTGCTAAAAGATGGTGAACTGACAGCATCTGATCTTAGCCAAAAATCAGGAGTTCCATATTCCAAAATCTACGAGGTTTTAGGTACACTTGAAGAGAAAGGATGGATTGGATCAGATGATTCAAGACCTACAAAATATTTTGCAAAATCGCCTTCAACTGGTTTGGAAACTACAAAGCAAAAATTAGAAAATGATTTTTCAAAAAATCAAAATATTATTTTAAATGAATTGGTTCCCTTATATGAAAAAAGTGGAACAAGTGAGAAACCAGACATTTGGGTTCTTTCAGGAGCAGTAAACATTACTACGAAAATTTTGGAAATGGTAGAATCCTGCAGAAATGAAGTAATGATTGCAATTCCTGAGGCAGGACAAGAATTAGTAAAACTTGCTTTACCAAAACTAAGATTGCTGCATGACAAAGGAGTTGACATCACTCTTCTAACGTCGGATAAAATGGATAAAGAATCTATAACTGCAATCAAAAGAGTTGCAACAGTTAAAATAAAAAAAGGATTGTTTGGAGGAGGAATTATCTCTGATAAACGATATGTCGTTATTTTATTAGGCCCTGAAAGAGGAGATGTTAAAACAAATGAAATTGTTGCAATATGGGCCGATCATGCAGGTTTAGCTGTTTTTGCGCGAGAATATTTTGAATATTTATTAAAAGATTCAAAGAAGGTATGATATGGATTCGTTAAGCGATGAAACTCTTTTTGTTGGTACAGCAGAGGCAGAACATGTTGAAATGTACCTAAAAGCCATTTGGCATATTAAGGAACAGGGTGGAGAGGTAAAAATCAGCACAATTGCCAAAATGCTTAATGTCAGACAACCTAGTGTGGTGCAAATGTTAAAAAAATTAAATGAAAAAAATTTAGTAAATTATAACAAAGCAGGTGTAATACTTACAGAAGAAGGTGAACGAGTAGGTGCCAGTATGATGAGAAACAGCAGACTTTTAGAAGTTCTAATGGATAGCGCACTCAAAGTTGAAATTGATGAAGAAATGGTTTGTGGAATTGAACATCATATGAACAAACAATTTACAGATGCTTTGTGTACAATGTTAAAACACCCAAGAAAATGTCCTCATGATCATGATATTCCTTTAGGTGAATGTTGTAATGCTGGAATTCAGAATTAGACTAGTTTCATCAACCTAAAAGATATATCATCTCATAGAATAGATAAAACATGGCATGTTTTTGTGGTTGTGAAACTTATCAAAAAAATGAAAATGGCTACAAAGTGGCTTGTGTAAAATGTGGACATGGACCTCAAAATCATGATGATGCATTTAGAGATGCAGCAAGAAAAAATGAATCTCAAAGTCAAAAAAGAGATGCAGACTTTGGATAGTTATTCGCCGATAATTTTTACTAAAACTCGTTTTGGTCTTCTTCCATCAAACTCACCATAGAAAATTTGTTCCCACGGACCAAAATCTAATTCCCCATTGGTAACAGCAACTACAACTTCTCTTCCCATAACCTGTCTTTTCAGGTGCGCATCTGCATTGTCTTCTCCAGTTTTGTTATGATCATATTGGTCAGTTGGTTCATGTGGTGCAAGTCCCTCTAACCATTTTTCATAGTCTTGATGAAGACCACTTTCATTATCATTTATGAACACACTGGCTGTAATGTGCATGG
>JAICHE010000045.1 GCA_025922755.1 Nitrososphaeraceae archaeon | reverse complement strand
TCTTCAAAACTTGTCAAAGAAGGAAAACTATCATATGAATGGGCAAAATCCCACATGGCGATTCTCAACAATACTATTAGTCGATTAAAAAAATCAAAACCACTCAAAGGTGTGACTTTGGGATTTTGTTTGCATATAACAAAAGAGACATCAGTTCTCTTGATGGGTGCAAAAGAATTAGGAGCAACTGTTGCTTGTTGCGGTGGAAACCCTCTTACAACGCAAGATAACATTGCGGCATTTTTGGCCTCACAAGGAATTCATGTTTATGCATGGCATGGACAATCTGTAAAAGAATATGATTGGTGTATTCAACAAGTTCTAAATCACAAACCTACTATCTTGACTGACGATGGTGCTGACATGAATGTCAAAGCACATTTTGATAAAAAATACAAAAACTTACCAATACTTGGTGCCACAGAAGAAACCACTGCTGGTGTTACCAGAATAAGAGCTGTTGAAAATCAGGGAAAACTTCGTTACCCTGTAATTTTAGTAAATGAGGCATACACTAAACACATGTTTGATAATCGATATGGAACAGGCCAAAGCACTATTGATGGATATTTGAGAGCAATGAATTTACTTTTGGCATCAAAACGTGTTGTAGTAGTTGGATATGGTTGGGTTGGAAGAGGTGTTGCCTCTAGATGCCATGGAATGGGTTCTAAGATTATAGTCACTGAAGTTGATCCTGTAAAAGCTTTGGAAGCGCACATGGATGGATTTGAAGTAATGCCAATGTCTCAAGCATGCAAAATCGGCGACATATTCATCACATGTACTGGAATGACTAGCGTTATTAGAAAAGAACACATTTTGCAGATGAAAGAAGGTGCAATCATGGGAAATGTAGGTCACTTTGATGTTGAAATCGATGCAGAATTTTTATTAAAAAAATCAAAATCCGTAAGACAGGTCCGGCCAAATCTTGATGAATGCACCTTGAGAAATGGAAAACACGTCTATCTTATTGGAGAGGGAAGATTAGCTAATTTGGTAGCAGCTGAAGGTCACCCTCCTGAAGTAATGGCTCAATCATTTTCGAACCAAATATTGTCCATCATGTATATTCTCAAAAACCATAAAAAAATTGGAAACAAGATAATTACAGTTCCTGAAGAAATTGACAGGCAGGTTGCAGTTGATGCACTAAGGGCTATGGATGTTAAAATGGATAAACTAACTCCAGAACAAGTAAAATACATGAATAGTTGGTAAAACTTCTTAACTCCTAATACAATCCAGATTACAAATGAGAGACAAAGCAATCATTACAAGTGCATTACCATATGCTAATGGTGAGATTCATCTAGGTCACGTGGCATCTACTTATTTGCCTGCTGATGTCACAACACGATTTCTAAAACTAAAAGGTGTAGAGGCATACTATGTTTGTGCTTCTGATGACTTTGGAACTCCAATTTTAATTCAATCTGAAAAAGAAGGAAAATCCACTAGTGAATATGTTGCATACTGGAATAAACGTGACTATGAGGATTTTACGGCATTTGGAATTGATTTTGATTTTTTTTATCAGACAAGCTCACCTGAAAACATAAAATTTGTTCAGGATGTTTTTACAAAGCTAAATGATGCAGGACACATTTACCAAAAAGAAATCATTCAATTTTATTGCAACAATGACAAAAAATTCCTTCCAGACAGATATGTAAAAGGAATATGTCCATATTGCAATGCCGAGGACCAATACTCTGATCTCTGTGAGAGCTGCGGCAGGGTTCCTGAAGAAATTTCTGACCCTAAATGTTCAATTTGCGGTCAGACACCTACAAAAGAAAAAACAACACATTACTTTTTCAAATTAAAAAGCTTTGGAGATTCTTTATCAAAGTGGCTAGAAGAAAATCAAAATCTGCAAAAAGATGTAAAAAAATATGTTCAAAATTGGATAAAAACAGGGCTTGTTGACTGGGATATTACACGTGATATCTCCTGGGGAGTGCCAATTCCACTTGATGAGGCAAAGGAGCAGGTGTTTTATGGGTGGTTTGACAACCATTTGGCATACATTTCTACTGCAATCAAGTTTCTAAACGACAAGGGAATTGATGGCAAAGAGTTTTGGAATTCAGCAGACATTTACCATTTTATTGGAAAAGACATTGTCTATCACCACTTTTTGTTTTTGCCTGCCATGCGATTAGGAATAAACGAGGAATACAAATTACCTGACTACATTCCAACAAGAGGACATCTCACATTACAGTCAAAGAAAATTTCAAAGAGCAGAAATTGGTATATTGGTCTGAAGGAGTTTTTACAGTACTACCCTGCAGATTATTTGAGATATTATCTTGTAGCAATAAATCCTTACTCTCAAGATGATTTGAACTTTGATTGGGATGACTTTACCACCCGAATAAACTCTGAATTAATTGGAAATCTTGGGAACTTTGTAAATCGTGCCTTGGGATTCACCAAAAAGGCATTTGGCGGTGTAGTTCCAGAACCTGAAGAATATGATGAAAAAGATCAAGAGGCAGAAAATAAAATTAAAAATCTTGCAAATGAGTTAGGTGAACTATTAGAACAAAACCATTTGGATAGGGCTTTGAAAAAAATCATGGAGTTTTCATCCTTTTTCAATCAATACTTTCAACACAAAGAACCATGGAAGAAAGGACCTGGAACTTCAACATGTGTTTACTTGTCTGCAAATGCTGCCAGGAGTTTATCTATTGCATTATTTCCTTTCCTTCCAACCTCTTCAGAAAAAATTTGGACTCAACTTGGTTTACAAGGAAGTGTTAAAGAAAACAATTGGAATTCATTGTCAGAACTCCAAATAAAACCAGGACACAAATTAGGCGAAGCATCTCCGTTATTTGCAAAGGTTGAACCAGAAGATATTAAAAAATACAAAAAACAGTTAGGGCATACCGGATAAACATGACAAAACCTATTCCTAGGATATCTACAAGGGGATACTACGATCTTTCTAGCGGTGAGACATTAAAGAAAAATCCGTATTATCTATATCCGAAAAAATATTTTGAAAAATTAATGGATTCAAAAGAACTTACAATAATGATTCACGGACTTAGAAATGACAATGCAGGCGCCGTTGCAAAAGCAGTAATTGCCAGAAATAAACTCCGGCGCCTAGGCTATACTCATCCAGTTATTGGGTATAGTTATGATTCTAACACGACTGGGGCCCACTTGATTGCTTATGCTAAACAAGCCTTGGATGTGGGTGTAATGATCGCAAAGAAAAATGGACGTAATTTAAGCATGTTTATTGAGGATTTCAAGTCAATTAGTCCTAAAACTAAGATACGGTTGATGGGCCATTCCTTGGGTTCACAGGTTATTTTAAGCACAATTGAGAGATTGGCAAAAAAGAACCAAAACACCGGTATAATTGAGAGTGTGCACTTTTTTGGAGCATCAATTACTAGCGATATTCCGTCTTCAAAAAAATACGGGCCACTTTTGGGTAAGGCGATTAGAGACAAAATTGTAAACTATTACAGTCCAACTGATGAGGTTTTGTTTTGGGCCGATAAGGCAAATTTTGTTGCAGGTCCATTAGGCTTGAATGGTGCTTCAGGAAAAGTAATTTCAAAGTATAATCAAAAAAAGGTTGGGCCAGAGAATCATAGGTTTGCCAGTTATGCTGCAGTTTTGAAATCTTTTCCATGATCCTAAACTTTTTTTGAAATTTGTTTTGCATTTTTTTGTTTGTCCGTGTTATTCTTGTTTTTAAAATATTTTTACAAATTCTATATTTGCATAAAACGAAAAGTTGTCAACATATCATGTGACAACATACATTTTATTCCTAAAAGTTATTGTAAATGTGTAAAAAACCTCTATGACACAAAACTACCTTTAATACAATTTGTCTGTATTATGAAAATACATAGCGATGAAATACAACACACTAAAAATTGCATTGGTACTTTTTGTATTTTCTACAACAATTATTTTTAGCTCATCCATTGATGCATTTGCAATTGATTCTGACGGTAGAGGACAAACTGGCGTTGGTTCAATTGAAGCATGTCTTAATCAAGGTCAACCCCCTAATTATTGGCCTTGTGATACTGCTGATGAATGGAGTGGTGGAAACATAACATTCGAAGCAGGGTACAGAGAAGGTTCATCAATTCCAGTACGAGTTGATGTTACAGGCCTTGAAGTTGATGCTCCTTGGCAGAAATTGGTGATTAGTTGGGACATCACAAAAACTCAAGGAAACGTGGTAAAACATACCTTTGATTATATCACCTCATTTGATAGAAATGATGATCCTCACCCTTGTCTTATTGCATATCCTGGAGAAGTTTGTGAAAATTGGTCTTCAGATAATATGCAAATACCAATCCCAATGATGAATACTACTAATGGAACCATAAATTCCACAGAGCAGCCAAGTCAATCTTTTAGAAATCTTCCTTTGAATCAGACCCAATTTTGGTTATTTTCACCAGAAGGCAATGTAACTATCAATGATATTGGTTATGTGTCTGAGGGGGATCCTTCATTCCAAGGAGGAAATACTGAATCTACTCAACTTTATGTTAATTTTACAACAACTAATCCTCATGTGATAGCTGCCTTTGGTGCACATGTTGCAAGTCCTGATGATTGGGTAAATCATGCAGTTGACGTTGATGGTAAATCATTTCAAATTGAATGTGTAGAAGTAAAAGGAAATGGTGGATGCGATGGTGGTCAAATCAATCTTGATGCTTTTAATGTGATTTTCCCTTTAACTGCACCTGAACTCACTTTAACCAAAATTGTTAATGAGTCAAATGGTGGTAATGCCACTTCTGGAGAATGGCAATTAACTGCAGATCATCCTAGTAATCAAGGTAATGATATAACAGTATTTGGAAACAGCACGAAATCCTTCATAGTTGAAGAAGGAGTTACTTACACACTTTTAGAACATAGTGGTCCTGATGGATATTCGCCAGTAGATGGGGGTCTATTTAGCTGTTCAGTAAATAATCAAAATGCAACTCTTACTGAGACTATTACGCTTAATGCTAATGAAAAAGCAATTTGTACGATAGAAAATATTTTTGATAATGTCCCTCCAACTGCAAACAACCAAGAAGTTTCAACTGATGAAGACAATGCATTACCCATCACACTAACAGGATCTGACACCAATCCTGATACTCTTACATTTGTTCTTGTTGACTTGCCATCAAACGGTAATTTGACAGGATTTAATAGCAGTACTGGTGCAATAACTTACACTCCAGATGCAGACTACAACGGACCAGACACCTTTACATTCAAGGTCAATGACGGAAAGGCCGACAGCAATATTGCTACAGTATCCATTAGCGTAAACCCTGTAAATGACCCACCAGTAGCAGTAGATGACTTTGCATCTGTCGCTGAGGCAGGAACCATATCTGTTGATGTTCTTGCAAACGACACTGACACTGACAGCATCCCAACAATTGCAAACTTTACCCAACCAGCATATGGAACCGTCTCAGAAGTATCTGGCCAACTACAATACATCCATGATGGCACTGAGAACTTTGCTGACACTTTCACTTACACAATCACTGATGGCGAATTCATTGACACTGCTACCGTATCAATTACTGTAGGAGAAGTTAATGATCCACCAACATCAAATGATAATACTGTTATCACTCCAGAAAACACTGTCTATGTATTCCTATCATCTGACTTCCCATTCAGTGATAATGATTCAGGAGATCAACTCGAATCAATCAAAATAACCGCTCTTGAGGATGCTGGCACTTTAGAACTTAATGGGTTCGATGTACTGCAGGATCAAATAATCTTAGTATCTGAATTGAACTCAGGCAACCTCAAATATGTTCCAGAAACTGATGCTGCTGAAAGTCCTCTTACAACCTTTGAATTCAAAGTAAATGATGGGGATTCTGATAGTGTTTTATCTTATACTATGACAATCAACGTTGATCCAGAACTTGCTCCTCTACTAAACTTGAAAAAGATAGTAAATACAAATGATGGTGGAATTGTATCTTCTGGAGAATTTACCTTGTCTGCAAACACAACTGAAGACAATACAAGAAACTTTAGTGATTCTGGAGATTCAACTACATTCCACAAAATATACGCAAACATGACTTATATCCTATCAGAATATGGACCAGATGGGTATACCTCTGGAACTTGGTCATGTGACAGCGACGTGTCTGTCGTGGATGGTGCTATTGCTCTGGCAAAGGGAAGCAAGGTGATCTGTACCATCACTAATGATGATATTGCACCTACTCTCAAATTAGTAAAACTAGTAACACCTAACGATGGTGGAAATGCAATTTCTGATGACTTTACACTATTTGCTACTGCAGCAGCACCAAATGATGCCCGCAACTTTAACAACACCGGTGGCTCTGGTGAATTTGAGACCATCTTTGCAAACACTGGATACTCATTATCTGAATTAACAAAAGATGGTTACACTCAAAGCAACTGGAGTTGTGATGGTGGCATTTTAGAAGGAACTGTAGTTACACTACTTGAAGGTCAATCAGCAACTTGTACCATAACCAACGATGACATTGCACCAACTCTAAGATTACAAAAAGGCTTGGTAATGAATGATGGTGGAAATGCAATTGAAGATGACTTTACATTATCCGCAAAGGCAGTCAATGGGAATGCCACTCGTGACTTTTCAAACGCTGGTGGCTCAGGAGTATTTGAAACCATATTTGCAAACACCAAATACTCTTTATCTGAAATAGGCCTTGGAGGCTATACTCCACTTAACTGGTCTTGTGATGATGTTCCAGTAATTAATAATACAATTATGCTTACAGAAGGTCAGACTGAAGTAACCTGTACTATCACCAATGACGATATTGGCCCTGGCTTGACTTTGGCAAAAGTAGTAGAGAACAACGAAAGCGGTTCAGCAACAATTGCAAACTTTACTCTCTTTGCTAATGGTGAGACTGGATTTTCAGGAGTTCCAGTAGGATTTGACACCTTTGGCATAGTAACAAATGGAACAGGATTTGTAGCAGGAACTTATGTCCTAAGTGAAACCGAACACATTTGGTATAATGCTAGTGAGTGGGTTTGTGAGTGGAATGATCAAAACAATGGTGGATTCCAAATTAACGGAACCACAGTTAAGGTTGAGGTAGGAGAATCCGTATCATGTACCATTACAAACACCTTCAAGACTGATGCTGACAAAGATGGAATTCCAGACGAATTTGATAATTGTCCATCTGTTCCAAACCCAGATCAACTAGATACTGATGGTGATGGTATTGGAGATGCATGTGAAAATGATGGTGGTATGAATCACTGGGATACTAGACCAACATTTGGTGTAAACCATGAAACTCGTGAAACAATGATGGTTGATAGTGGATTTGCTTTCAATGATAACTTCTTTACAATTACTGATAATCACCACACTCCATTTGATCAACAATCAATAGAGATTGGTGCTGTGAACTCATTTACTGCAACAGTATATGCAAGCAAAGACCTCAAAGTCCAAGAGTTCCTCTTTGGCGTCCCACAAGTTGGAATGGGTCACTTGGCTGAAATGAGAGTAGAAGTATGGTTTGACTACACCGGAGAAATATCCGACATTATAGTAAAACAAGACACTGAGGTAATTGACAGGTCTAGCCTAAGCATTAGCCACCAAAAGGTAAAGTGCCAAGAAAAAGACACTGA
>JAICHE010000044.1 GCA_025922755.1 Nitrososphaeraceae archaeon | reverse complement strand
TTTTCATTGTCAGGGGATTCTGCTTATGCTTGCGAACCTTTTGTAACTACACCTGAAGGTGGCGGGTTTGTAAGAAATGGTCAAATCAAAAATATTTTTGCCCTAAACTCCAGAAAGAAAACCAAAAATGAAGAGGCCGACAAAATGCTTGATTTTATTTGGGAGAATTTCAACATGCTGCCTTTTGCATTAAGATGGTTAACAAAAAATTGGGAAGAAAAAGAAGCAAGGAGTCTTTTAGAACATTTGATCAAGAAAAAGGCAGTGCAAGCATATACAGTGCTAATTGAGATACATGAACAAAGAGTTGCACAGGCCGAGCACACCTTCATTCAAAATGAAAACGGAGTTACAGTAACAACAATTGCTCAATAAAATTATAAATTTACAAAAATATTTTTTTGATTTTTGGTAATTAAGAATTAATTTTCTAAAAAAGTTATTTTAGGTTTGTATTATTTTCATCTCTACTCACATTAATCCTTAAAAGGAATGAATCCTTAATTGTGGTTTATGGAAAGGGCGATAGAAAAAATTTGTGATATTCGTGAAATACAAAAAATCAAAGACCGATATCAAAAATCTGCAGCGAATTATGAAAAATACATTAAACTTTACAACTACTTTTGGCAAATATTCGGTTTTAGATATGAACAATGGAGAAGAAAAACTATAGATTCACTAAACCCCAGAGAAGGACACACTGTTTTAGATTTAGGATGTGGTACAGGATTAAATTTTTTACATCTTGAAAAGAGAGTTGGAAGTGCAGGTCACATTATTGGAGTAGACATATCAAATGAAATGCTTGCAATGTCGACAAAAAAAATTAAAAAAAACAACTGGAGAAACATTTCGTTAATAAATTCTGATTTCAATGATTATGAAACTCCTGATAAGGTGGATTCAATAATTTCTACTTATTCGATAGGTCTTGACACCAAATACAAAAATACTATAGAGAAATCTTTTCAAAATCTAAAACCCGGGGGAAAGTTCGCCATTCTATGCTTCAATGATCAAAATCTTTCGATCAAAGCAAAAATTTTCCTCCCATTTTGGTTAAGTTGCATACAAGACTATTCCAAATCCACATTTTTATTTAATTTTAAAACCCCATGGGATCACATTAAAGAGGTTTTTCCCAAAAATAGCCTTCAAGATTTTTACGGTGGATTGGTTTATCTTGCATTAGGAATTAAAAGTAAGTAGAGCAATACACTTACTGGTCTATAGTTTCGCCAAAAATTTTTTCTATTTGCACTAAACCATCACATGATTCACATTTCAAGGTTTCAAGAAAAAGGTAATCACCGTCTTTGAATTTTCTTTTTCGTTCTAAATTACAAGATTTGCATTTTTCAATAGTGTATTCGACTACAGTTTTTTCTTTAGAGAACATCATTGTGGAACCCCTATAGTGTTTCCTACACCTATTAACAAAACATGCTGTCCGGGTGTGGTATTTTCTTGAATCATTTCGTGAATTTGATTACGAACGTTGTCTGCCTGATTTGCAATTTCTTTAGTCATCAAAGTAATTGCTTCCTTTACAGATTGTTTTATCACGATTGCAAAAATTGGAATATTGTTCTTTGTTGCAATTTCTTCAATTTGGAAGCGCTCTGTTCCTATACCACCTATTGCAGCTCCAAATCCTTGTGCAGTTATTGCAGAGTCCTCGCCTTCCATTTTCAATGCGGCGTCAACCATTATGATGATATCAGGTTTGTTTTTAGATACCAGAGATTCAACAGCATCTCCGGGTCGGCCAACAGTTGAACCTGGACCTTCTGCTTTCAATAAAGTTAATTTTCTCCCATCAAACTCTGTTTCACTTGCAACAGTCTGAAACGCAATTGTTTCTTTTTTTGTATCTAACATCATTTTTCCTACAACCATAGGACCTATTCCATCTCCCACAGGTTGTCCTTTCTTGAAAGCAGGTATTGCCTTGGTTATTGCCTCGGCCTCTTCCATAATAAAAGGCAAAATCATTTGAAGTGGCAAAATAAGAGGATAGTTGTTTTGTTTTTTTGCAGTCAAATACATGTGATTAACCACCTTGTAAATCATGTGAAGAGAAGTTGCAATCTCTAAAAGAGTAATCACCTTGCTTAATTCCACCTCATCAGTATCTGGTGAGATAGACTTTACATGAATTCGAGAATAGTCTTCTCTTGCTCTAACTGTGTGACGTACTTTGTCCACTATTCCATTAGGATCCATATCTACTGGCATGATTGTAAAATAATCCAAAAATCGGTCAATTCTTTTTGTAGGATCTTCTTTTGGACGCATGTTTTTTTTTATGTAATCTATAAGCTCTGACCTAGATTCCGTTCTATACCCGTCTAATTTTTTTATGGCTTTTTTTATTTCTCCGGAGGTTACTTGGAGCTGTATTCTTTGCCCATAAAAGATGAAGAGAATTATAGGAAGAATCCAGATTAACATCAATAATGGATTTGTATCATCTCCAAAACCAAAAAGCTGATCAAGATCAATATTAGTAAAATCCACCATAACCTCTGCGGTCTTTGAATGTAAATTAAATCATTCGTATAAGTTAGGAGGCAAAATCCATCGCGAAACAGATGTTAAAATATTATCTAAAAGTAGTTTAGAACCCCAACAACATGATGATTTTCGATTAAATCAGTTATTTTATGGGACTTCCCAAGGGAACATCATCACTTACGGTAAGCCAGAAAGGTTTGTCATCCACATCGGCTGCCAATAACATGGCATTAGATTCAACTCCTGCCATTTTTTTTGGTTCAAGATTTGCCACAACAATTACAATTTTCCCTACAAGGTCTTCTGGCTGATAATACTGAGCACCGCCAATTATCACATCTCTTTTGTCATCACCCAAATCAATTGTTCCTTTTATTATTCTAGATTTTCCAGGAATTGGTTCAGTTTCAATTATTTTTGCAACACGTAAATCTAATTTAGCAAAATCATCATAAGTAATGTTTGACACAAGAATCCCTTAATTCTCTTCTTAAAATTAATTTCGTCTCACATTAGATCTTTTTTCTGGATTCCACTAGTCTCGATTTCATATCTAAGTGGAGCAGGTAAATCCAAATATTTTTTGTTTGCAAGAACTAGAATTTGGTCCTCTGGGACATTTACTTTTTTTAGCAACTTTCCTCTTTGGTGAGCATAGGCATTTTTCCAAAATCCTGCTGCATCAAACGTTCCAATCTTTGTCATTTGTTCTCATTATCCAATTTATTGAAATGACTGTGACGGAAGAATGGCATATGCCGTTAGAACTGGAGTTACTGTTCTGGATTTTAGGCATGATGCCCATCACAGTCTACTAATGGATCAAGGTAATCCAATATATTTACTGCGAAACCAGCAAAGTCATGGCAGAAATTGAGACATCGATTGAAATCAATGCACCAATTGAGAAAGTATGGGATTTAGTTTCAGATATTGATAATGAGCCTAAATTTTGGAAAGGGACAAAAGAAGTTCATAATATATCAAAAGAAGGAAATATTGTACAGAGAGAAATAATCATTGCATTCAGAGACCAAAAATGTCAACAGAGAGTCACGCTTTATCCCAAAGAAAAGATTGTTGCAGAATTCACAAAGGGGATAATTGATGGAAGTAAAATTATCGCATTAAAGAGTCTCGACAACCATACAATGCTTGAAGCCAAATGGGACATTAGATTAACAGGGTTAATGGGAATGTTTACTGGAATGGTAAAAAAGCATATCAAAGATGGGACCGATTTGGCTTTGCAGAACATCAAAAATGAACTTGAAGGATAAGTTCCAAAATGATTATTGATGTTTTTAATTATTCACTTACTGCAATATTAATTGGAATTTGTGCAGCATGGATTTTTTTGATAAGATCAATGCTGACATCTTTTAAAATGACCCCATATCTAGATGATTTTAAAAAAATAAAACACGACAATCCAAAGGTATCAATCATTCTTCCAGCAAGAAATGAAGAGGAATTCCTTCCAAAGTGTTTAGATACTTTAATTGATCAAGATTACTCTAATTACGAAATAATTGCAATAGATGATTCTTCAGATGATGACACCTGGAAAATTATTTCAGACTATGCCAAGAAAAGCTCTAAAATTATTCCTGTTTCTGCAAGAACAAAACCTGACGATTGGATGGGGAAAAACTGGGCATGCATGGAAGGATACCACAAAGCAACAGGGGAATTATTACTATTTACTGATGCAGACACAAAACATTCCCAAAACGCAATTTCTTTGGCAGTATCTCATCTTTTGACATTTAATTTAGATGCGCTAACTGTTATTCCAAAAATGGTGTCCTTAGATTGGTGGACAAAGATTACATTGCCAATGATTTCTACGTTTTTGCATACAAGGTTTTCTGCAATTCGAGTAAATGATCCTGCAAAAAAAACTGGATACTTTTTTGGTAGTTTTTTCATCATTACAAAAAAAACATACGAGAAGGTTGGAACTCACGAAGGTGTAAAACAAGAAATCATCGAAGACGGAGCTTTAGGAAAAAAAGTCAAGGATTCAGGTCACAAAATGAAAATGGTGCGAGGGGATCATCTTATCGATGCAGTATGGGCACGAGATAAAAGCACCCTCTGGAATGCTCTAAAAAGGTTAATGATACCATTGTATCTTCAAAGTCCCGGTATTGCAGTAGGAATATTCTTTGCCGTTTTGTTTTTACTGTTTATGCCATTTCCAATTTTAGCATACTCTGGAATTTTGGGTTTTGATAATTTTTCAAATTCATTGGTTCTAGTAACATCTCTTATTGCCTCAATACTGATCTATGTTGGAGGAATAGCAGAGGTAAAAAAAGGACTTGATCTAAAATTAGCTCATGCAGTATTTGCTCCAATTGGAAGTTTGGTAGTGGTTCTGGGATTCCTGAATGGATTATTTCAGGCAAAAAAGAGCTCGTCGGTTTCTTGGAGAGGAAGGAATTACTCCATGAAGGACCATATTCAAGACTCGATTAGAATTTAGGAGAATCTTTTTTATTTGTAATAATACAAACCAAAGTCTCATGGACCAATCAGGAGTAATTGTAGGCGGGATTGCAGGAGCAATACTTGCAGCCGTAGTTTTTGCATTGGTTATGGTTCCACCGCCAGAAGCAATACAACCTGAATTTTTGACAACAGCAGATGAAAGTATTATCGAGGGATCTTTACCATCATACTCAAAAGAACTTTCATTAATTGAAATTTTTGAAAACTCAGAATCTGGAGTGGTGAGGGTGAATGTTCAAAGAAGCTCAGAAGAACAGATTCCTGCCGGAGTAGGTTCTGGTTTTGTTTTTGACAATAAAGGCCACATAATCACCAATGCCCATGTTGTAGATGGGGCCACCAAGATAGTAATCACATTTTTGGATGGAAGAGAGTATAATGCAGAGATAGTAGGAGTAGACACTTTTACCGATATTGCAGTAGTAAAAGTTAATGCAGATCTGTCTTTATTGCACCCTCTCACCTTGGGCGATTCGTCTAGTCTCAAAGTTGGAGAGCCAATAGCTGCTATTGGAAACCCATTTGGATTATCAGGTTCTATGACTTCAGGAATTGTAAGTCAGTTAGGAAGGTTGTTGCCATCAGGGTCAGGTTATTCCATCCCAGATGTCATCCAGACGGATGCAGCAATAAATCCTGGTAATTCAGGAGGGCCTTTGATCAACATGAGAGGAAGTGTGGTAGGAATTAACACAGCAATACAATCTGCAACAGGGGAATTTACAGGAGTTGGGTTTGCCGTACCATCACAAACAATTGCAAAGATTGTTCCAAACTTGATTAAAGATGGAGAATACAAACACCCATGGATTGGAATTTCTGGAAGAGATATTGATCCTGATTTGGCAAAAGTTTTGAATCTCAAAGATGCAGTAGGGTTTTTGGTAGTTACCGTTGTCCCAGATAGCCCTGCAGAAAAAGCTGGACTGCGTGGTTCTGAAAAAGTGGTCGAAGTAGATGGAGTAGAATATACTGTTGGAGGAGACATTATTCTTTCGGTGGATGGAAAAGAAGTAAGGAAAATCTCTGACATTTTGATTCATCTTCAAAGGGCAAAAGCAGTAGGAGATGATTTAGTTTTAGAAATTCTAAGAGATGGAAGAACTAGCAACTTTACATTGACTTTAGGTGAAAGGCCTAACGGTGAATAATCCAGTACAAGAATAAATACTGCAAAGATTGCATTTTTCTATTGAGTGATCTTGTGTTAGACTCTGAGAGTTTAAACAATGTTTTAGAAAGTAAGGTGATTCCATATCAAGAGGCAATCAAGATTTATCAAAAAGCAAAATCAGATCCATCTGAATTATTTTTAGCAGCACAAAACCTTCGAACTAAATTCAAAGGAAATACAGTAACCTTTTCGAAAAAAGCTTTTTTCAATATCATTAACATGTGCAGAGACACGTGCACTTACTGTACTTACAAGTCAGAACCTGGAGAAGAAAAGCTATCAATGATGTCAAAAGAGAAGATCAAGGAGATGCTGATATTGGCAAAAAAATATCGATGTGTTGAAGCATTATTTGTAACAGGCGAACGTCCTGAGCAAAAATATCAAGAAGCAAAAGACTGGCTTAAAGAAAATGGTTTCAAATCAACTGCAGAATATCTTACTTTTGCCTCCGAAATGGCACTTGAAGAAGGATTATTCCCTCACACTAATGCGGGAAATTTAACATATGAAGAGATGCGAGATTTGAAAAAAACAAATGTCTCCATGGGCCTAATGTTAGAAAATGTTAGTGACAGGCTAAATCAAAAGGGAATGCCACATTATTTGGCTGCCAGTAAAAGACCCCAAGCAAGATTAGAGGTTTTAGAAAATGCAGGAAAACTCAAAATCCCCATGACAACTGGAATACTTGTTGGAATTGGTGAAACCCCAGAAGAGATAATCGAATCTATTTATGCAATAAAAAAATTGCATGAAAAATATGGAAACATACAAGAGGTGATTTTACAGAATTTTCAACCAAAACCAGATACTATAATGAAAGATTTTCCATCAGCTGCAGAAAATTATTTCAAAATTATTGTTGCAATTACACGAATAATCATGCCGGAGATGAATATACAAATTCCACCAAATTTATCACCAAAATCATATCAAAATTTTCTTTCTGTTGGAATTAATGATTGGGGAGGAATATCTCCACTTACACCAGATTATGTGAATCCAGAATTTTCTTGGCCAGAGATTAAAAAAATAGATGAAAATTCAAAAAGAGCTGGATTTGATTTAAAATGTAGATTTCCAATCTACCCCGAATTCTTCTCATTTATTAGCAAAGAGTTAAGAGATAAGATGGAGTTAATTGAGGATAAGGAAGGACTGGTAAAGGAGGAATATTGGAGATGAGCATAAACATAGATTCTTTATTTAGAGCTGCAGATCCAGTTATTTCCAATATACTAAACAGAGCATTATCAGAAAAAGAGATTTCTGCAAAAGAAGGCCTTGAACTTTATAATTCGGAGGGGATAAGCTTTCATCTAGTTGGACTTGTTGCGGATGAATTAAGACGAAGAAGAGTCGGCAATATTGTAACATATGTTGTAAATAGAAACATCAATTTTACAAATGTGTGTATTAAACAATGCGGGTTTTGTGCGTTTAGCAGAGATTTCAGAGAAGAAGAAGGGTACTTTTTACCTACAGAAGAAATTGTCCGACGGGCAAAAGAAGCTTATCAATTAGGAGCGACTGAAGTATGCATTCAGGCAGGACTCCCACCAGATATGGATGGTAGTTTATACGAAAACATATGTCGTGCGATAAAACAAGAAATACCAAATATCCACATTCATGGATTTTCACCCGAAGAGGTACTTTATGGAGCAACAAGATCAAATGTATCAATGGACGAATATCTGAAAAGACTAAAGGAATCAGGGGTAGATACCCTA
>JAICHE010000043.1 GCA_025922755.1 Nitrososphaeraceae archaeon | reverse complement strand
TGGAATTTTAAAATTAATCTTTAGAATTTTCTTCGTCGTTGTTGTTTTCATCAAGAGTCCATGGTGCAAACCGACCCATTATTCTTTGCCAGTCTAACCTCAAAAGTAAAATTACAACTGATGTCATCATTGCCGCAAAGATTACAATTCCAATGTAGATTGTACTAACATCTTCTACATCTTCTAAGAGAGGTTCAACTAGGGACAATCCCATATAATGAGAGACAAACACAATTACATAAGATAAAACAAGTTTCCCAGTCAAAGTTGCAATAAAGAATCTCTTTGGATTATATTTTGCAAGACCAAGTGGAACATAAATCAAGTCATCTGGCATAGGAGTTGCCGCTGCAAAAAATGCTGCACCTGCACCATATCTTTTTACCAACCTTTCAAATGGGCGCATTCTCTTTCTAGATGCTTTTCCAATTATTCTTCGGCCCTCATAGCTTACAGAAAACACGATTACCTTTGCAGCAGTCGCAGTAACAGCAGAAATTATTGCAAGCAGATGTAAGTCAAATGCATCACCTACAGACATTGTTGCAAGTAAGAGAAAAGAAGGTAAAGGAACAAAAGGGATTAGAGAGCCAAAAAAGCTCACAAGTGTAAGTCCAATATATCCCACCTCAGGGGCAAATGGGAAAATAGCCGTAAAATCCACAATTCAAGCACGTGTTATACATTATTTAACAAAAGCGAAGTTCTTGTGGACTATTTGTTAGATATTATGAGGATTGCAAAAGCATAATCATTAAAATAACATATTCATCGAGCAAATGCAGTTGGACAGAGCTGATTTAACTTTAATTTGTGACAATATTGCCGCAATAAGCCCATACATTAGATTTGTAGGCATAATTAGCGAGCAAGGTAAGCTTATTGCACATAAAAGAAGGCAGGATTTAGAGCCATTTTTAGACGCCAAAAGCACAAAGTACCAGTTTTCACATATTGCCATAAAGACCGATCTTGAAAGTTTCTTTGATGAGAATTTAGGTCAAATCCAGTTTGTTTGGGAAGAGCGAGAAAAAGTTCAGATCATCTCGTTTGCAGTAGGCAAAATTAGAATTTGGATATCAATTGACAAGAAGGTAATCCGAACAGAAGTCTTGAGAATTATTGATTCATGTCTTCCAATCGTGAAAAAGTATTCAGAAAGCCAGTAAGGCCTTGAAGTGCCCATACTGCGATATTGACTTGGATTCACTTTCAATGCCAGAGGGTCTCAAACACATCTTAGAGCACAAAAAAGAGAATCAAAATTAACATTTTTTTAGAATGAAATTAAGAGGAACATCATGAAAGGAGACGATGTCAGAAAACTAATCGATGAGGCAAATCAAAGAGAAAGAAAAGACTATCAAAAAATGGACATTGAAGAGTTAAGCGCAGAGTTGCGCGGTGTTATGGAGTTTGAGCGAGTTATTTTTGAGAAAATAGAAGACATGGAAAAAAAAGGAACGGAGCAAGACTTGTTAAATTATGCAAAAATAGTAATCAAAAACACGACAGGTAGAGAGATTTCAGAAATTCAGGAAATATATCTAAAGAAAATTGACAATGAATATCTGTCAAGTTAATTTTTCATCTTCGTACAACCAGCATTGCACATAACCAGTTTTAGTTTTAATTTTTGGTGGAAGTTTTTTGCATTTTTCAATTGCCAAAGGACACCTTTCAATAAATCTACATTCAGTTGGAGGATTCAAAAGACTTGGAGGATTTCCTTTAATGTATGATGGTTTTTCCCCATGTAAGGTAGGAATTGATTTTAACAAGCCTTGAGTATAGGGATGTTTTGGGTTTTTGTAAATCTCATGTGATGAACCAAACTCTACCATCTGTCCTGCATACATTATTCCAATCTTGTCTGAAAGTTCAGAAAGGATTGCAAGGTCATGGGTAATTAACATAAAGGACATTCCTTGCTTTTTGAGATCCTTCAAAAGATTGACAATTTGTGCCTGAATTAGAACGTCAAGTGCAGTAGTTGGCTCATCAGCTATTACAAATTGTGGTTTTAACAATAGCGCCATTGCAATTACAACTCTTTGTTTCATCCCACCACTAAGCTCATGTGGGAATCTTTTGAGAACAGAAGTATCAAGACTTACCGAAGTCATTGCATCCTCAATTGTTTTTTGAAAGTCTCCTTGAAAGTTGTGCTGCTTTAGAACCTCGATGAATTGGTCCTTTATCGTAAATACTGGATCTAGTGTATTCATAGCACCTTGAAAAACCATAGAGATTTTTTTCCACCGATATTTTCGGTTAAACTCTGATTCAGATAGATCTAAAATTGATTCATCTCCCAAGATGATTTTTCCCTGAACCTTGCCACCTGCAAGCATTCTGATAATTGATAATCCCAATGTGCTTTTTCCGCATGCACTTTCACCTGCAATTCCGATTGACTGACCATCTTCAAGATCAAAATCAACATCCTCTACGGCATAAACAGGTCCATTTGATGAAGAATATCTTGCTGTGAGATCTTTTACTGATAACTTCATAATTTCTTAGATCGGCTCTTGCTTTTGTGTTTTTCATTAAAGGATATAAACAACTTTGGCAGAATGATAAAAGTCGAACCTATGAAGCTTCCAATATGCAATTTTGATGCAAAAAACTCACTTCTCTGTCCTCAATGTGAAAAAAAAATCGAAGATGGAAAAATCACAAAGGCAGACGTTGATGCATCAATGAAATTAGCTCAGATTGCAAAGACAAATTCTGATATCGACAAATTCACCCTACATTCCTGCCGAGAATTTAATGGAAACTTTGTTCTTTCGTTCTCAAAAGAAGACATCATGATAATAAGACAAAGCAGAACCCTTTACAGATTAATCCAGGATCAGTTTCAGGGAAAGATATGGCTTGTAGAGGCAGAAGAAAATGACAGAAAATTCATCGAAGACATGTTTTTTCCAACAAAGATTTTGTCAATCAACAATGTATGGGCACCAGGTGGAATTCAAAAAACAAAAGCAATAGTTTCAGGCAAATGGACACCTAGATTTCCAATAAACACTGAAACTGTTGTTCAGATAGTCAAAGATGCCCGAAACCTTGACATTGAGATAGAATTTGAGAGCAAACGACGGTGAAAAAGTTTGGGATTTGTCAAGACTCATGATATTTCAGAGCTAACCTCTGAACTAATTGGAAAAGAAGTAGTTTTAGGAGGATGGATTGAGGACCTCCGAAAACTAGGAAAGATGACATTTATCACATTGCGTGATGTATCTGGTATTTCGCAAATTATTGTTAAGGGGGAATTAAATGATCAGCTAGGCGAGATTAATCGCCAAAGCGTAGTTTCAGTTAAAGGAATTGTGCAAGATACAAAGGCACGTGATTTTGATTTTGAGATTAAAGCAGAAGAGATTGATGTTTTGGCAAAAGCAATTCATCCACTACCTGTAGACCCAATAGGTAGAGTTGAAAGCAATATCGACACCAGACTCAACCACAGAGCTTTGGATATGAGAAACCAAAAGACTGCATCGATTTTCAAATTAAGACATCATGTTTTGGCATCCCTTAGAAAGACGCTCTCAGATAAAAAATTCATAGAAATTACGACTCCAAAAATTATTGGCAGCGCATCTGAAGGTGGTGCAGATTTGTTCTCATTGGAATACTTTGGAAAAACTGCCTACTTGGCCCAAAGCCCGCAACTCTACAAAGAGCAAATGACAATTGGTCTTGAGCGAGTGTTTGAGATTTCAAACTTTTACCGCGCAGAAAAATCCCACACAGGACGGCATCTAAGTGAATTTACCTCAGTGGATATCGAAGCTGCCTTTATGGATTACAATGATGTGATGGATGTTTTAGAATCTCTGGTAATGGAAGTCTACAAACACACATCTGAGAGCTGCAAAAAAGAACAAGAAACAATTGGCCATACAATCGAAGTTCCAAAATCACCCTTTGAGAGAATCACATACACCCAAGCTTTGGAGGAGTTAAAATCAGAAGGAGAGAAGGTAGAATTTGGCGATGATTTGCTTGACTCACATCTACGAATTATTGGACAAAACCATCCAGGATTTTTCTTTTTGATGGACTGGCCAATGAAGCTAAAACCATTTTACATTAGAGAAAAAGATGAAGACCCTGAACTTTCTCGCTCATTTGATTTGCAATACGGATATCTAGAGTTATCATCAGGTGGAACAAGATTACACAATACGGATGTACTCAAGACACGTCTCAAGGAACAAGGACTAGACCCTGCAGCATTTGCAGATCACCTGCAGACATTTGATTGGGGTATGCCGCCACATTCTGGATGGGGGATGGGTCTTGATCGTCTAATGACCACATTGATTGGAATTGATAATGTCAGAGAAGTTGTGCTTTATCCAAGAGATCCTGATAGACTAAAACCATAACAATATTCAGAAACTAAATTCTAAATATCAGCATAGACTTTTTTTCGTCTTTTATTTTTCAGAGCTCTGACTTTCATGTATTCATACCCAATAACAGGTATGACCACAGTTAATGCCGCACTAAACCACATGAAGGGATGCCAAAATCCATCCTGAAATGCCATAACGTGCGCAGCACCACCTAGCAGAACTGCAAAAATTACTACGTTTTTTGGAGTAATGTCCAAGATACTATCTGTAACAAAAGAAAATTAATATTCATTTGTTAGTATTACATGTTACAACTTTTTCAGGCACATCATAGAATTTGAGCGAAATTTGAGAAGAAAATCAAGTTTGAGACGAGTTAATTTTTGGATTTAGAGAGAGTTTTGTTTAATGGATACAAGAAATATCGTTTAAATTCTTTTGAGCCAAAGTATTGCATGGAAGATAATTTTTCATTCCTTCATGGAAAAATTATTGATTTAACTCATGAATATTCTGACCAAACTATCTATTGGCCAACAGAAAAAGGCTTTGAGATAGTAGAAGAGTTTGGAGGAATAACTGAAAAAGGATACTATTATTCTGCAAAAAAATTCTCAGCTCCAGAACACGGCGGTACTCACATGGATGCACCAATTCATTTTGCAAAAGAAGGAAAAACAGTTGAACAAATTCCAATCAAGAAACTAATTGCACCATCAGTTGTAGTTGATGTGACAAAAAAAGTCAAAGAAGATTCAGATTATCAAATTACTCAGAATGATTTTGAAGAGTGGGAAAATACCTACGGGAAAATTCCTGATAACTGTATAGTGTTTCTTCAAACAGGATATTCGAAATATTGGCCTGATCGACAAAAATACCTAGGGACATCAAGTATGGGAAACGATGCTCTCTCTGAATTAAGGTTTCCAGGTTTGCATCCAGATGCAGCGTTTTGGATTGCACATAATCGTTGCATAAACGCAATTGGGATTGACACACAAAGCATTGATTATGGGAGATCAACCCATTTTGAGACACATAGAATACTGGCAAAAGTAGATATGCCATTTTTTGAAAATGTCACTAATTTAGAACAACTCCCACCAAAAGGATCGTTTGCAATTGCACTTCCAATGAAGATAAAAAATGGAAGTGGTGCACCTTTGCGTCTAATTGCAATCACACCAAAGAAATACTAGATCTGTCAAAACTTAATGCTGAAGTTTTTTCCATAATAAATCATATTTTTATTTGGATACAAATCAGCAACTTTATGATTGAAAAAGAAGATGCAAAAAAAGTGGCAGAATCTCTAGGGAACAATCTGATTGGAGTATCTCATGATGAGAATAACTTTGTCAAGTTGCCTGATAGTTTTTGGGGATACTTTGCTCGCGGCCATCACAAGGGCGGGGCGTTTGGAGTAATTGTAACTTATTCAGAAAATGAAGGAGATGTTGATGAGTTGATCAAAATGTATGAGAATTGGGTTGCAAAAAACAAGCAGCCAGAATCCGAATAGTTATTTTGTCTCTTTGAGTAATTTTCTGTAGCCTTCGCACTCTTTGCAGACGGGTTTTCCGATGTATTTTTTGTTGCCGTCTTTGATTTTCAGAGTTGCCTTGTTTACCTTGCATATGCAGCAATCAGCCATGTATAGAATCCTAAGTGGTGTACCTAATAAAATTTGGCAAATCTGCCAACAAGAGATAAATCCATTGGAGAGCACTTAGAGGTAGTTGTACACGTGTGATTTTTGTGGATCAGCATTTGGCGACAGGATTTGTTATTTTTGCGATAAGAATTGCTGCACTAACTGTATGACAGATGATAGGACCCGCTGCAAGCAGTGCTACATTCACAAAAAAAGACTCGGATGGAAAAAACTGGTAAAACGCAACAAGGTTTTGCTTATCTTTGTTGGGTTTTTGTGGTTGTATGCTGTGTTTCCAGGCCCCTTCTTCCCTGGACTTGATCCAATGTTTTACACGATTTCAGTTGTTGCCCTACTGTTGATTATGATTCCAATATGCTTTGCGCTGTTTTTCTGGTCTCTCAATCCCCCAAAGTCAGATGTTAAGAAAAGAAAAGACTAGAAAAACTATGTAGTTTGGAGTGTAGCAATTCTCAGAATCATTAATACGCTAAAAAAATTAGGGTTTATCGATGTATCAAAAAAGAATATTTTCAGGAATTCTTTTTACTATTCTTGGTTTTACTTTATTTTTCAATCAAGCAGCAGCTCAATGGACTGATTACAATGAGCATGATCCAGGAGTTATCTCTTCTTCAATCCCATCTTGGATTAAAAATACAGCCTCATGGTGGGCAATGGATTTAATCTCAGAGACAGAGTTTTTGAGAGCAATAGAATACTTGATTGATAACGACATAATGATAGTTAATGCTATACCTGCAACAGATATTCCAAATATTACTGCAACTTACACACTTCCCGCAAGTAGACAGGCTGAATTTGTCCAAGTGGCAGGAAGTTTTGATATTAAACACACAGGGCCATTAACTCTATTTATCACACAACCAGACCAAACACGATTTACCCTAACTACAATTTCACGAGACGGAACCTTTACCGCTACAATGGAGCTAAATTCTGAATCTCAAATTGGCATATACATAGTCTATGCAGAAATTGAAGGAGACTTGCATCTAGTTCAAGCCTTTGAAGTCAAAGACCAAAATGCAAGCAAGGTACCAGTTTGGATTAAAAATAATGCACAGTGGTGGGCAGAAGACAAAATTACTGACTCGGATTTTATAAAGGGAATTGAGTTTCTGGTGTCAAACAAAATAATCGCAGTGGCAACTCCTGAAAAACCAATACCAACAGGACCAGGACTCACTCAAGACAAATGCTCTGGCAGTGCAAGATGTTTTTCAGGTCAAGTGACTCAAGTAGTTGATGGGGACACCATACGGGTAAATGAGCATTCAATCAGATTTGCATTAGCTTCTGCCCCTGAACTGAAAGATACTGGAGGGTATGAAGCACAAGACTTTATGGACGATATTTGTCCTGTGGGTTCTGACGCCCTAGTTGATGAAGATGACGGACAAACACAAGGAAGTCATGGAAGAATTGTTGCAGTAATTTACTGCAATGGCATGAATCTCAATGAAGAGTTACTTGATGCAAACCTTGGTCATTTAGAGTCAGAGTTTTGCAAAGATAGCGAGTTTGCAGCAACTGAATGGGCAATAAATCACGGATGTAAAGATAGCGACTCTCAATTAAGTATAGAAGTCACAGAACCTGATTGCGACCAATCATATCCTAATGTTTGTATTCCCTCTCCTCCACCGGATTTGGATTGTAGTGATATAGAGTACAGAGACTTTGAAGTGTTGCAACCCGATCCACACAAATTTGATGGAAACTATGACGGGATTGGTTGTGAAAGCTGATTTAGAAAAATTCTGAACTCCATCTAAGAGTAAAAATCAAAAAGAGTTTTCAGTATTTTCCTCGTAAATTACGTGAATTTCCCCATTAGGATGAAAGCAATTATCCCCTGTATGGTAATGGTTTGTAGTATCATCAGATTTACAACATTCAGGAGAGCAGTCGCAGGCAGACACCATTTTTCTCAAAAAAATTCACCCCATATTTCAT
>JAICHE010000042.1 GCA_025922755.1 Nitrososphaeraceae archaeon | reverse complement strand
GCCGATTTGAATTAGATCGGGTGATTGATTTCCTTGCATTCCTTTTGCTTGCCACTTTAACAAAACATCTTTGAAAACATCTGCGTCTGTTTCATTTTCTGTGTACATTAGCATTGTAACCCATCTGCCTTTTCCAGCTTTGCCTCCAACAGAATTCATCCAAAAATTGCTTGGCAAAGTCTGCATTGCTTTGTTATCTGGATCCTTGGAAATTTCTAACCATCTTTTTGATACAAAATTCAAGATTTGTTCCATTTCCTCTTTTTGGATCATGAGAAATCTTCTGTTGCTCTTAATTTTAAAATTACTAAGATGCTAGATGATTTTGATTTGGTAAAAAAAATCTTACCAATTCGAAAAACCTTCCTAACACTTTGTAGGTTATACCTATGAGTCGATCTTAATCATGCCCCAAGACGATATCGAGATAATCGGTAAAAACGTCAAAGACATGTACGGTACATTCATGGGTAAAGTCATTGGAACAATTACTGACATCGACGGAAGCATCCAAACAGTGGGTGTGGATTGCGGTTCTCAAGGATTACAGCAAATCCAATTTGAGCAACTTGTAGTTCAAGGCGATGTTGTTATTTTCATTCCAAAATGGAGATTAGATTCTCAAAGACTGATTCGTGAAAAGCAACTTACTCTACGACGTCTCAAGGCTTTGATTGATATTGTTTCTGACAACGATGACATGAAAGAAGATGCTGAAATCATTCATGAAAAATACAAGTCAAAACTAATTTCGTTAGAAGAGACAGAAAGCCAAATCAAAGAAAAACTAAACCAGAGATTAGCAGAGTTAGATGAGCAACTAAAATCCACAAAAATGTTGGTATTTGATGCAAAGCTACAACACAAGAGCGATGAAATATCTGTTGGAACATTTGAGACCGTGAAGTCATGTTCAAACCAGCTAATTGAACATATCACTCACGAGAAAGCAGAAATCTCAAATGTACAAAAGAGAATTGCTGACCTTAGTGTTGAAGCCGAAGCAGCAGTTGTCCCTTCACAACATCATTTGCAGGATTCAGCCGTAACATATCTGGACAATTCTGAACCAGAATCAAACGTTCAGACCAGACTTCCAGAGGCACCAGTACACGAGCCAATCACCTCTACTTTTAACCCAACAAGTAAAGAAGAGGCATTACCACCAATCCCAGAAGCTCCAGTGGAAATTGAAGCTGCAACAACTATTCCAGAACCACCCCAACAGGTGACACCAGAAACATCTACAGACAAACCAGATGACAACGATTGGCTTGCCCGAATGGAAGCACAATAATTTTTTTTGATTTTTTTTAATTATGTGGTGGGTAATCCCATGCATTTTTTGATTTAATTCCTGGTTCATAATCCTCTACTTTTGGCTGTTTTTTCTTAAAATGGTAAATTTCGAGAAAAATCTGATTTGTTTTGGATCAAAAAATTAGTTTTGGTTTTGAAAATGACTAAAAGTTTGCAGCAAATTTTCGATTTTCTAGGCATAAAATATGGTTATTTTGATAGATATTTTCCATTTTACGAACAAATTGATCAAAAATTCGATCAGATCGATCAGATCAATTTGACTTGATCATGATAAATCGCACCCCTCGATCAGACAATCCTCAGAGAAAAAATGACTGAAACAACACAAGTAACAATATTTGAAAACGACCCGGATTCAAGTTCGTATGAACACAAACAATCCATCGACCTATTGCAATCTCAATTTTCTAAATTTGGTTTAACTGCTAACCAGTGTAAGGTTTACATATTTTTAGGCAAGTATGGTTCTAAAACCGCTCCTGAAGTATGCCGAGCGCTAAAACTTCCTCGTACTGAAACATATCATCTTCTTACCACCCTTCAAAACAAGGGTGTGGTGTCTGCTACATTCCAACACCCAATCAAATTTGCAGCATTACCACTATCCAATGCGATAAAATCAATGTTAAACACAGAAAAAGAACGAGTTAAGAAACTTGAAAATCAAGAGGAAGAATTAACCAAAATATGGGAATCTATTCCTACATTCCACAACGAACCAGAAGCTGCAAAAGAGGATAAATTCCAAATGCTTCAAGGGGAGAATCAAATTTATGGGAAAATCAATGATATGATAATTAACACCAAAAAGGACTTTCAAATTATTGGTGGGGAAAAAGACTTTCTAAAATTCTACCATGCAAACTTTTTGGAGCCTCTTGACAAATCCGATCTTGGCCTGCAAATCTTGACAAACTCTTCGGATAGAACTCTTTATGTCTTTGATGAAATCGATAGAACAAATGTTAAAAAAATTCCTTCAACTGCAAAAGGAAACATCTGTTTTGTGATCAAAGATAATGAAGAGGTGTTATTCTTTATGAAAAATTCTGAATCAGGAAAAGAAAACATTACTGCAATGTGGACAAACTCTGAGGCAATGATTTATTCTAAAAAACTACTGTTTGACCTACTCTGGTCAAAATCAAAATCCATACCTCTTTAATCAATTCAGGTAAATTCAGAATCTAGTTTTCGGTAAAATCCACAATGATTTTTGATTCTTTGAACATGAAATCTAAAATATCATAGTCAAGGGGGCTTTTTTCATCAAATGTTCTTAAGAAAATTTCTGCAATTTTTGCCTCTTTTTCTTCATTAGGCATACTGTTGCATCTACTATGTATGGAATAAGTTCCAATAGTCAAAATTTATGGCGATCATAACAAAAAAGCTATTAGGCAAGATTGTTTTTTAATTGATGTTATAAAGAATAAAAAGAGTTTAGTTAACAGTGGCCCTTGTTTGTCCTTGGTTTTTTAATATTGTTTTTACCTTGTGCAATTATTGAGTCAGAGACATCTCACGGTGTTAGCTGGAAGCAAAGCTCACATAAACTAGTTAACATATTTCGGTTGCCTCCGCTTTTGAGGGGGCATCTCAAAAAAAGAAATAAAAAATTAAATCTCTTTTATGATTGATTTTATTTTTTGAACCAGCTCAGGAGTTATTTCCAAGTCTGGGTGTTTCTCTTTGGCGTGTGCTTCCACCTTGTTCATCAATTCTTCTTCAGTTTCAGCAGTTGTAGACCAACTGCAATCTGCTCCTGAATCTGCACAGCTAATACTTTTTACCATACATTGAATTAATCTGATCTAATTTAACTAATTTCCCTAATTTTGAATAAAATGAACTAACATTTAGAAACATCAATTGTACTTGGTATGATAATGTCCGAGACTTTTCATATTGGACTTGGAAATAATCATCCTGAGGTAAGGCAGCGATCAGAATCAGATTTTATTAAATTCTGGGATGATCAGGCAAAGCGATTATTGTGGTTTGAACCTTGGAATAAAACCCTTGATTGGAACCCTCCTTTTGCAAAATGGTTTGAAGGTGGTTTGATTAATGCCTCTTACAACGCATTGGACGTTCATCAAAAGGCCAGAAAAGAAAAACCGGCAATTATTTGGGAAGCCGAATCTGGCGAGTCAAAAATTCTTACATACAACGATTTATGGATTGAGGTTCAAAAATTTTCAAATGTTTTAAAATCTCTTGGCGTCGAAAAAGGTGATAGAGTAACTATCTATCTTCCGATGGTTCCTGAACTTACAATTTCTATGTTGGCTTGCTCTAGAATTGGAGCTACCCACACTGTTGTCTTTTCTGGTTTTAGTGCATCGTCTTTGAGAGAAAGAATTGGTGATTCTAAATCTAAGATTGTAGTTACTTCTGATGGTGGATATAGAAGGGGAAAAACAGTTAAACTAAAACCAATAGTTGATGAGGCGATAAAAGATTTTGATTTTGTAAAAAATGTAATTGTGCTTGAAAGAACAAAAGAAAAAATCTCTCTATACTCAAAAGACAAACTTTGGAATGAGTTAATGCATAATGCGTCAAGTCAGTGCGATGCAGAAAAACTTGAAAGCACACACCCTCTGTTTATTCTTTACACCTCGGGGACAACTGGAAAACCAAAAGGAGTTTTACATGGGACTGGAGGGTATCTTACTCACATTAATTCAACTTTTGGTTGGGCCTTTGACATAAAAGATTCTGATGTCTTTTTTTGCACTGCAGACATTGGATGGGTTACAGGACACAGCTATGTCGTTTATGGTCCTTTGTTACATGGTGCCACTGAAATTATCTATGAAGGTGCACCAGATTATCCTAATCCTTCTAGAATGTGGGATTTAATACAAAAACACAAGGCCACGATTTTTTACACAACACCTACTGCCTTGAGAATGTTTATGAAATTTGGCGATGAACTTCCAAACTCATTTGACCTCTCTAGCATTAGATTACTTGGAACAGTTGGTGAACCAATTAACCCTGAAGTATGGAAATGGTATTTCAAAGTAATAGGTAAGGAAAAATGTCCCATTATTGATACTTGGTGGCAGACAGAGACAGGGGGGATGATGATTTCTGCACTTCCTGGCATTGAAACGATTCCGCTAAAGCCTGGATCCGGGACTAGACCCATTCCAGGTGTAAGAATCTCTGTAGTAAATGAGCAAGGAGAGAATGTTACTTCAAACACAAAGGGATATCTAATAATAGAAAACCCTTGGCCTGGAATGCTTTTGACTTTATGGAACGACGATGAAAAATACAAATCTGCATATTGGTCAAAATTTAAGTCCTCTTACTATTCAGGTGATTTTGCTAAAGTTGATGACGATGGATACATTTGGCTTTTAGGACGAGCAGATGATGTTCTAAAAGTAGCAGGTCACAGAATTGGTACGGCAGAACTTGAGAGTTGTATTGTGTCTCACAAGGATGTTGCAGAGTCAGCAGTGTGTGGAATTCCAGATGAAGTAAAAGGAGAAGTTATCATTGCATTTGCTGTGCTAAAGGAAGGTTGCACAAAAGAATCTTCTATATTAGAAAAACAACTGCTTGACAAAATCCGGGATGATATAGGGCCAATTGCAACTCCTCAACAAATCTATTTTGTTTCTAAATTACCTAAAACCAGAAGCGGTAAAATAATGCGTCGTTTACTTAAGGCGATTGCTAGCGGTGATGTAATTGGAGATGTCAGCACCCTTGAAGATGGAGCCGCTGTATCTGAAGTTCAAACCGCGTTTGAAGAACTTCAAAAGTCAATAAAAGAAAAAAACACCTAGTCTGTAGAATTAATTTGTTTTAATTCCTTGAGGTCTGTTGATGACAACAGATCAAACATCTTCTTTAATCCTTCGTACTCTGATTTTTCATTTTCATCAAAATTGCCGTGCTCTTTTGCAATTTCATCCAATCGTAATTCTGCTTTTTGGAAATATTCTTGGAATTGGGTGATTCTAACATCGTCCATTTCTGTTAAATCGAAAATCACTGTGTTACTACCGATCAAATTATTTTGTTCATCATACAAGCTAACTGCATGTAATAACGCAGGAAATGTAGTTCCATCTTGTTTTTTAAATGTGATTTTTCTATGCGATACTTCTCCTGTTTCAAACCATTTTTGTAAGGACTCGTTCATTTCTGTCCATGATTCTTTTGGGACATGATCAAAAATTGGCCTTCCTATGATCTCTGATTTTGCGTATCCAAGTTTTGCAGCATATGTGGAATTGCAATCTAAAATCACTCCTATCGAATTAATTCGTCTCCACATAATTGGGGCATCTTTTAGTATTCTTCTAGCTTCTGTTTGGTGCACTTTTTGATAGGTTTTTTTCTTGTTTATTAACTTGAGAATTGAATTACTTTCTACTTTTTGGGATGGTAATGGTAAATGTAGTTGGATTGTTTTGAACAGATATTTTTCCACCATGACTATTTATGATATTTTTGCAGCTAGCCAATCCCAATCCTGTTCCTCGCTCTTTAAGCGTAATTAGAGGATCAAAAATTTTATCTAAATATTCTTCAGGGATTCCAGACCCTGAATCTGATATCTGTATTTCTGTTAATTTTGGGGATTCGTCTGCCTCGATTTTTATCCATCCTTTTTCCTTAATTGATTCTATTGAATTTAATATCATATTAATAAAGACAATTTCAATTTGTTCCTTATCACACAAAATCAATACATCTTCCTTTGGGAGACTGATTTTGATTTCTTCAGGAATTTTGACTTTGTCTAGACTTTCCTTCAAAAGCATGTTTAACTTCCAAAGGCTTAGGCTTGGTTCTCTTGTTCTGACAAAATCCATGACATCTTTGATTTGATGTGTAATTCTTTCAAGAGAATTCTCGATTGTATCGAATTTTTCTTCATCTGCAATATCTTTGTATTTTGATTTTAACAATTGTATGCTCATATTGATATTGTTGAGAGGATTTCTCATATCGTGTGCCAAACGAGATGAGAGCTCCCCTATTGCAGCTAATTTTTCTAATTTGAGGTTTGTACTAAATTCTATTCTGTAGATATTAATTATGACTAAAATTAATACAATATGAACTGCAACGTTAATTCCTAAAAGAGAAATTTCTAGAACGACAAAATCATTTGAGAATTTTTCAACATCTTCTCCTAATTCTTGTACCAAAATATCAGATGCCCAGATAAATTCTGTAATTTCAATTTCTAATGGAATTAGATCAACATATGATAAATTAGAATGAAATTCTTTTTTAAATTCCAAATATTTTGTTTTTAGACTTAGAAACTTTTCATTAACTAGCATCCAATCATCTAGTCTTTTATCCGTGATTCCTTTAATCTCGATTCCATCATTCAATCCTCCTTGTTTTAGAAATTGAATATTTTCTTCAAGTTCTTCTAATTTTTTTTCGGGATTTGAATCAGGCTGTTTTACATAATATTCACTTTTCACTTCCCCCATAAACTGACTTGCCAAAAGTCTATTTTTTCCTGCAACATTAATGGTATTTCCCATTAGGCTTGTTTGAGATTCTAATACGGCTATTGTTAAGAAACTTGCAATTATTAGTAATATTTGAAATGTAATTATGGATGTAATTTTTAATTTATTTTTCATATTACTTCAAAATTATTCCTCGTGGTGGTTTTAGGCATAAAGTTCCCCCATTTTAATGAAAATTTTGCTTATTTTATTGAACTTTGAAAAATTAATCTAAATTAAACAATTTTAATGATTTTTTAATTATTTTTTCTGGATTTGCATTTTTTTCAGTTGAGATTAGCAATGAAAAATTTTCCAATGGTATGGTAATCATTGTGACCTTTTTCCTTTTAGTCACAATACTTTCTATTGCTCCTAATGAACCATCAAGATCCTTTGTGATCATAATTTCCAAAGCATGCTCCAAACTTATTTTATGATCTTCTTCGTCAACTAATGGGGTTATTTTTGTGTTATACCCTCCAGCAATTTGCCTTCCCATTTTGTTTATTACTCCAACAAAACGTACTAATGGTTCTTCAAGTAACAAATCGCATTTTTTGTTGAATGCCTCGATCTCATTAGGATGCTGGTTCATAAGTTAATCATGTGTTATCTCTAATTAAAGCAGTTGCTTATTTCAAACACTGAGAATACAATCACGTTTTTTATTTAAAAAAAATTCAAAATGTGTAATAATTAATTTTAACATGATAAATTTAGCCGTAAAAATAAAAAAATTGTGTATAAAATCTCTATGACAGAAAATTGCCTTTATTAGAAAATGGATGTAATTTGTAATTACACCTATGAAAAATCAAAAATCAAAATTTGCAATTGTAATATTGTCCATTTCAATTATGTTCTTTTCAAACTCTATACTTGACATTTATGCAATACCTTCAGATAAAGCCCTAGTTTGTCATATGGGCAATACTCTTGATGTGGGCAATCCATCTAATCTAAATGCACATTTGAAACATGGAGATACTGAGGGTGCTTGTGCAGGTGATGTAGATACTGATTTAGATGGAATAATTGATTCTTCAGATAATTGTCCTACAGTTTTTAATGATGGGCAAGAAGATTTGGATTTTGATGGAATAGGAGATGTATGTGATAGCGATGCTGACAATGACGGATTCACTTCAGATGTAGACTGTAATGATGCCAATCCTGCAATCAACCCTGACGCATTTGACATTCCAGGTGATGGTATTGATCAAGATTGCTCTGGCAGTGATGCCGCTTTCCCAGATGCTGACAATGACGGATTCACTTCAGATGTAGACTGTAATGATGCCAATCCTGCAATCAACCCT
>JAICHE010000041.1 GCA_025922755.1 Nitrososphaeraceae archaeon | reverse complement strand
GAGGAGTTACACATGCAATTCTACCGTTGGTACTTTCCATCCAAATTTTATCAATACAAATTGGGTTGGATTCAGCATTTGCATCAAATACGGAAATTGAGAAAAGTGTACCTGTTGTCATGATTAACAAAGATAAGAAAAGGTAATTGAGTTTCAAACTGCTTTGTAATTTATTTAGTGGCTTAAAAGTGAATTCTTCCAAAAAATAATTTATGCATTTTTTTATTTTATGAGTAAAAATGGATGATCTTTTATTAAATGTAAAATCAAAAAGGAAGAATTGGGCGATAATTTGGTTTTTAACTCTCTTGGAGAGAGGTTAATCTTAATTGTAGTTTTGATCGGCATATCTCCATTTTTTGTTCCATATGTTTTTGCAATGGAATGCCAACAAAACAGCGATTCTTCATTTGAATTAATTTTGGATTGTAAAGACACAATTGATGTTAAAAAAGAGGCAATGGAGTTAATGTATGGTGATGTAAGTAGATTTTCTAGTTCTCTTGATGGTGCCAAAGTTTACGATGTCAGATTTGGGGATTCTGCAACATTTGCAACCTTGGAAATTCCACTTCCTTTAATAGATGATCTTAAAAGTGATGTAAAATTTACGAAATCTTCAAACTATTTTCTTGAATTTCTTAATGGAGATTTGAGTGGTTCTTCGTTATTGATTTCATTAAGAGAGATAACTGGTTATGACGGGACAAAAAATGGTGCAAGTGAAGTCAGTTTTTCATTTCAAATAAAGAAAGTTCCATGTTTTGTATTTGGTCTAAAATGTGGTACGGCTGAAGACTTTGAATATGCTCTAGACAGAGGATTATTCCTAATAGAATCAAAAGCCAAAGAGGTGCAAGGAACCTTGAATAATAAAAATCAAATTAATTCCATTTCTTTAGATATAAAATCTAAACAATCAACTAAACAAAAAGAAAACAAAGAGGAATTTGAATCAAATACAAATAATCTTAAAGTTCCACCAATGGCTGATTCAAACCTCTCTGATGAAATCTATCAACCTAAAATGGAAGGGGTTATAATTGAAGGATTTAGGGAGATTGAGACTTTTTCACCCTCACACCAAATCTCACTAGGGATAAATCCACAAGATGTGAAATGCAGTGAAGGTCTGCACCTAATTTTCAAAGCAACAGATTATTCTCCAGCATGTGTTAAACCATCTACTGCTCAAAAGTTATTGGCTAAAGGATGGATAGTATTGGGAAATACTTGAGGAAAGAATAATTTCAAAATTCTGAATCCTTAGAGGTCCACCCATTAAATTGGGAATGAAAATAGATTCACAGTGATTTGAACTTGTCGGGTTTAGGTGGTCTCACATACTTTGTATTTAATCATGGAAAATTTCCATCATCGATTAATTCTTTGTATATTGTTTTTTCAAGACGAGTTTCTGCAGCACCGCATTTACTACACATTCCTGTATCATCTGGATTTTCTTTGAGTTTCTTTTCACATTCTACACATTTGTGAATCCCTTTTTTGAAACCCATATCAGGATTTTTTTCTAATCCTGATAAAAACCATATCTAGAACGATTTAGATTCAAGTTCGAATCTGATGTGTTCTAGCTATCAAATTAGGAAAAATTTAGAAAGTCAAAAGAAAATGGTTTGTTCCAAAATAGGCCAATTTATTTGACTTTAAAAAGAATCATGTCTCAATAGCATTTTCTATTTCTACTTTCTTTGATCTAGATTTAGTCCTTAAGACTGCTCCACAACATGGACATCTCAAGCTTTCCACTGTTAGAAACAAACTACACATTGAACATCTTTTTTGCCCAATTTGGTATCTGGATCCATTTGGAACTCGGTTTCCTTTGTAATCTTCACAAATTCCTTTACAACAATATCCCATTATCATCACCTGTCTTATTTTGGGAGGAATTACAATTAACTAGGAGGTTTATTTTGCAATCATTTGCAATATTGGGAATTATACAATTGCCTTAAATTCAGAAAGTAATACAGCTGGAATATGTCAGCAATTAATAGACAACCAAAAAAATCATCAGATAAAAGGTCTCTATTGATAGTATCAGGGATTTTAGCTTCTATTGGAATTTCCTTGTTTGCGTACTTGATGTTCTATACTGCACCTGAAGAGGTTACAGAGAGGGTAGAAATTATTGCTGTTACAGATGAAGGTTGTATTGCAGAAACCATGGATGGATTTGCAGTAAACATTGGTGAATGTAATGCACAGGAAGGGGATTTTATAGTTGCACTAGTTGACCAAAAAACAAAGGAAAGGGCCGCTGCTATGAATCCAACTAACTAATTTTTCGTTTTTCGTTCTTTCCAAAAATAATTTCAAAAGATCCGAATCCCGCTGGGCTCACCCATCAAATTGGGAATGAGAGAAGACCATATCAATTTGTAGAAACACTAATGAACAAACTAGAAACGATTTTGGTTAGAATGAAAAAGGCTGCGGCAGAAATAATGGTTATAGCTGGTATGGCCATATTGCTGATCTATATTTTGGATGCCATGGTTGGACAAGGTGAAGCAGGTTTTCTGCCAATGACTGCCGAAGAAAGAGGCAGAACGTTTGGGACATCGTCAATGATATTATTTTTTGTGTCCTTTGGAGTTGGCTATAAGGAACGTTCGTTACTATTAACCTCTATACTTGTTGCAGGAGGAGCATTGATGGGGACATCGGTACTTGTTGCATCAGCAATGTCTGAAGGTGGACTCTCTGAAGCTCCTGGAGCATTTATAGCTGTGATCATAGTTGGATACATCATCATGGCATTAGGTATACTAAGAGTAGTTCTTGGAAAAGATAAAAAATAATTTCAAAATAATTGTGCAAAATTCTATTGACTTAGAGATTATTCAGAAAAGAGTTATGTTTGAACCATATTTTTAAAGAAGGGAACAATCAATGTATTATTGAATTTAAATAATCTTCATGATGATGTTCTGGTAATTGATCCTAAAATTCGGTATGCAGTAATACAAAATAATGTAGGCGAGAAAATACACGGAGGTTTCAGAGATGGAATAAATCCTATTCTTAATGATGACGAATTAAAAATGATGCATTACTATGCCAGTCAAAGATGGCAAACTAGGAAAAACATTGAGCACAAATTAGGAAACGTCAAATATGCAATGGCCGAATATGACAAATTAAAACGAATTACATTTCCAATTGACGAAAAACATCTTTTAATGATTACAACTGAAATTAACTCAAATCATACAGCCATTATTGATAACATTCTCAAATTATTGAAAGATGCTAAAACTCATGATTAATCTCTCCCCAAAAAATAATTTCTAAATTCTGAATCGGTAGATGTCCACCCACCAAGTTGGGAATGGAAATGGAAGCATATTTTCATGAAAGTTGTGCAACCATCATTTTGAAATTAAAATCAATGGTTTCACCTTCTATTTTGGGAATATCGTTAACTGTAATTTCTTCTAAAAGATTCCAATTTGCCGATAAAGATTTGAGTATATTCATGAAATGTTCTGCCTGAAAATCATCAGGATAAACAATACACAAAATCCCATCTTTGTTCAAGGAGTTTGAATATTTACCAAGTAACTCTTGTTGAATTTGATTCTCAAACCCATGAAGAAGCATATCAAATAAAATCACATCAAATTTTCTTTGTAATTTCAAGTTTTGAATATCGTTTACAATACCATCAATCTCTAATCCTTGGGATTGAGCTTTTTTGAGCATTTGATTTATTCCAACTTTAGAGCTATCAACTGCCGTAACTTGGTATCCTAAGGATGCTAGAAATATAGAATCCCTCCCTTGTCCACAACCTAAATCAAGAAGAGTACCTCTTCTCGTACTCTTGTAAAAGTAATCTTGTAATTCTTTGTAGGGATGGCCAAACATCTCTGGTTTTTCATCATAAGTGCTATCAAAGGAATCGTATTCCACATTATTATTTTCCATTGAGGTATGTAATTTAGAATAATAGCAATAAAGAGTTTTTTGACAAACTCTGAATCAGTAGAGGCTCAGACCATTATTGGGTAACATAGTGGACACCTTTTTGATTCTACATCGCGGGGATTCAGGTACTGTTTTGGGGATGAAAATAGACGCAGTTAGGCGTGAAATTCCACTATTCTAGAAGAAAATCTTTGGCCTCAAAAAACCCCGTTAATTCTTTAGATAGTTGATCACTGAACACTCCAAGAAGCTCAAAATCTGAAGGAGCAAGTTTTTTGGTGCTAAACATTCCAAGAACTGCAGCAACTTGACCTTTATACAAAATAGGATAGCCTGCAAAGGATTTTAGTTTCTCTTTTTTTGCCCACTCTGGATATTTTATTCGTCTATCATGTATAACATCATTCGAAACTACAGGTTTTTTGGAAGTTGCAATGGTTCCAATCTTTAATGACTTTGTTGAAACATTTGAAAATTCTCCCTTTACGTTTTTGTATTTTCCAGCACTAAACTTTAGTATTAATGATTTTTTCTTTTTGTCATAAAACCAAACTCGTGCAAATTTAGCATCAAAATATTTTACAAGACTTTCAACTATTGCTTGTAATCTATCGCTGAGGTTATCATGTTTTTTTATTGAATTTAGAATTTCTATAACACGGAGCTTTTTTTCTTTAATTTCTTCTTCATTGTTAATTGTGTATGGAGATGATTTGACAAGATTTGTTTCATATGATCGAAAATCAGATATTAATTCAGAGAATTTGTTAAGAAAATTATTGGTCTCAAGTTCATATTGCTCTATAGAGTCAAAAACAAAATGACAAACAAAATCAAAATCACCATTCAACCTGCCTGCAAACGTGCAAAAAGACGACTCTCCACAATATTGGGTTAATCTATTAATCATTTCAGTTGTCCGTTTTCCAAATTTAAATTTCAATAAAATAGTGCTATTTACCTTGTTTGAAACCAACTCAGGATTTAATATGGTAGAATAACCCAACAAAATGTTATTTTTTTCTAATCTTGCAATACGCTGTCTTACGGCCCTATCGGTAATCTGATAATCAAAATTATGTAACAATTGAGAAATTTCTTGAGAAGAACTTTTAGAATTTTTTCCTAAATGGGAAAGAATGATTTTGTCTATTTCATCAAGCATACCTATTATCTGGTAAAATCATTAATATGATTTCCGAAACGGAAATATTATTGCAAAAACTGCAATTTTTTCTTGGATTTTACTTCCAAATTGGAAATCTTTTCCCAAATTTACTTCCATGAACAATAAATCACAACAAGACTTTCCTTTTTTGATGTCAGCTGGAAAAATTGTCTGCTTAAAGTGTAGATCTGGGAATATTAGACCTTACGAGGACGAATATTTTTGTAATAATTGTGGACTTTTGTTTAATTATTTTGGAGAGGAAAAATGAATATCATTATCATCTCAATAATATTTGGAACATCTGTTCTGCTATCAACTAGTGTTGTAATTGATGATGCGTTTGGGTCCATTAGAGACACAAGGGAAACTGTCACGACAAATCAAATTAATACATATTCTAATTATGTTCATTTTCAGCCCGAATGGAATAGCTATCCCAGAAACCTTATCGTTGATGTATCCACATCATGGGAAAGAGAATTTGTTCTTGGAGAAGAAGATCAATCGGAAATTAAAAAGAGCGGTGCAAAGATAAAACAAAACACTTTGCAGTATGTCAATGGCAAACCTGTAGTTTCAGTCCAATTTGACTATAGAGATTGTGAAACTCAATGGATTCACTATGCTAGAACAAGTTTATTCTTAATTGGAAATCAACTAGAAAAATTTGAACCTAAATCTATCCCAAATATTTCATATTCAGATGAAGAGCAAAAACAAAAACTTGCAAATGGTTTTGCCACTTTTGTTCCAATTTGCACATCAAAAGAGTCTACAAATTATGAGTACACAGTTTCAATAAATGACAAAAACATTGGGTTTGATGTGTATTTTGTTCCTTCTTACATTCATCAATGGAGTTACTTTTTGTAGCCTCAATATTTCGATTATTATTCACAAGAAGGATGCTTCGCTCAAAATTTCCAAAAATACTCTGGATTCTGCAATCAAGTCGCCAAAAACAGTGGACTGTTGGTTTTGATTCCTGACGAATTATCTAGACCCATGACAAAGATTTCAGTAGAATTAACTGAAAAGTAATTAGTAAAACTTCCCAAAAAATAAATTCAAAAAACTGAATCTGTTTGGGCCCATCCACCAAATTGGGAACCAAAATAGTTTCAAATCCAACAAGGGGAACTAACCTTTCAGTTTAATCCCAAGACAGTAGGGCGTTACTATGATTTAGTGAAATCCTGAATGGTATTTGAAATTGAGGAGTAATCAAAGTCTAAACTAAGAACTCTAGTGCCAAAACTATTTTCAAAATGGCCCTGTTTATATTTACCAACTAACAAACTTTCATTTAAGAAAAATGCCACAAAGTATTTTACCAAAATCCAAACTAGAAGACTTAGAAAATAACTGTAATGCAATTCTAGATGATAGCGATGTTAAATTTATTGGTGTGATTAACACACTTGGAAATTTGATCACAGGAGGATTCAGAAAAGACCTTGTACCAATTGGAACTGAAGATAAACGTAAGATGATGTACATGCAGTTAAAGCTGGATCTTAATATGAGAAAGGAGTATGATGACTTGTATGGTCCAGTACAATATGTTACCTCGAAAAGAAAAAATTCAGAAAAAATTTCCATCCCTATTGGAAATTACATGGTTTTGTTGATTACAAAAATAGATTTTGAGGATTCAAAAATAAAAAAAATAATATCAGCTTTTGAACCTATTTTAGATTTGAAATTATAAAAATCCAATTAGGGGAACCGAACTTTTGGTATGGTTCCTTGACATCCTCTAGTTAACAAATATGGGTTCGCGGGGATTCAGCTACCGTTTTGGGGATAAAATTGGACGCAGATAGGCGTGAAAAAAAAGAAAAAGTAGAGTTTCGATTCACTGTCCTGCAAATTGTTTGTTTAGGAGTGAATCAAGAAGACTCAACGTTTCTGGATTGTGTCCAATGTATTGGACAATGACATTGCCTTGGCTGTAAAAGTGTGGTTCGTCCATCCAGAGGATCATGCTTGTTCCTATTGCTGCCCCATCCTTTGAAACCAACAGAGTTGCATCATGGGCTTTTGTTGCTGAAATGAACTCATAAACTTGGACGTGTTCTCCATTAACTGAAACAACAAATCCTGGAACAGAGAATGGTGAATCCTCTATGATTTCAACCAGTTCAGTAGATGCATCTTTCTTTTCAAGATCATCAATAAAGGATGCATAATTGTACACGTCTGATACATTCATCGAAAAATCAGTATCTACAGGTCTTTGGATAAATAATTCTTTTTGCTCATCCCATGTTTCATCAGTTATCGCAGAAACAACTTTTCCTTCAGATACCACGATTGACATTGTATGAGGGGTAGTCGTTTTCTTTACTGACTGATCGTGTCTATCTCCAAAGCCTTCATGACTTGACTCAAAGGTTGCTTTGAAGATGTGTTGGGGAGGTATAGATTTTGTAGACCCAATATACTCTGTCTTGAGTGAATTAATGTCTCCATCAAATTCAAAGGTTGGACTTGTTACTACATATCGCTGAGCGACACCTAGAGCATCATATCTTTCCTGATCTTCTTGGGTTGTGGGAACTATCACAACAGTGCTTTGTGCAGGAATAAGATATGCACTGACTGCTCCTACCAAAATTACTGCGATAATTGCAGTTATGGCAATTTTTTTTGATTTTGTTTGAGGTGACATTTTTAGTCTGTTGGTAAATGGTTGCTCAAATTATAACCTTTGATGAAAATTGAATTTTATCAAAAATCTTAAATTCAAAATTTTGGCAAAAATGGATTCTCGGGGATTTGAACTTGTCTATTTCAAGGGTTCATAGATTAACTAATGTGTTTTCTAATTCCTATTACCACGATATCATGAAATTTTGGAGGGCATCTACCAATTAAGGCGATTCCACTTAAGGGATTTGAACTAATTTGATGAAGCCTAAATAGAGATTTGAAATTATTTTTTGGGAAGGAAGAGAATTCTTTATTCTTAGTTTGGAATCAAAAATTCACATTTGATATTTGTGTCTTGAACTTATGAGTATCCATGACAAAAGGTGTATGATGAAAATGGATGATATGCCAAT
>JAICHE010000040.1 GCA_025922755.1 Nitrososphaeraceae archaeon | reverse complement strand
TTATGCGTTTGCGCATTACGGTGAACCACTATCAGGTTATGGAACCGCAACAATAGATGGCATTAGATCTCTTGGAGAATGGGATGGAGCACACGTCATTCCAGTTTTTGGAGGAAAATCTGATAGCGACATGCTTCTTGTGATGAATGATGAAGAGAATTTGTATTTTGGATTGTATGTTATTGATAATCTTTTGACTCCGGATGATGAGTTGAGAGTAATGTTTGACAATTCACATAATGGCCTTTTGGATGCAAATGATGACTCTGGAGGCATTTCCGGTATTGGGGATGCATTTGATGGATACTATGACGGAGATAAATGGATAATTGATTCAAAGGGAAATGGAGCAGGTGCTGCACAGCATGATGGTACAAGAAATTTCATTGAGTTCTCAAAGTCATTAAGGTCAGATGATCCTAATGACATGAATATCTCAGTTGGAGACACGGTAGGAGTTTGTCTGACATATACACGAGATGGATTTCTAAGTGATACCACCCAATTTGGACCTGCATGCAAATCAGTTTCAAACGATCAGAAACTTTATGGAGACATTTTGATAATCCCATTCTCGCTTGTCTGGCATGGACAAATTGCAATGGATGCAGACAAGAGAAACATCGATTATGGGGAAATCATAACTTATCAAGGATATCTATACGGAGACAATCTAATTGACGATCAATTAGTTAAAGTGACAGTTACCGAGCTTGAGACTGGAGAAATGATTTGGACTCAAATCCTACTCCCAGATGCAAAACCTACAGAATACTTTGAAAACACAGCATGGGGATTTGCATTCAATGTGGATACTTCAAAAAATAATTTTGATGATGGGATGACCTATGTGGTTGAAGCACAATATGTTGATGAAAAAAGTAAACTGAATTTTCTAATAAAACAAGACACCAAGCCAGAATTGAAAGACAAAGCTGCTGAAGCAGGTCAAGCAATTGTAGAGGCAGGAAAAGAAACAGGCGAACTAGTTGTAGAAACAGGTAAAGAGGCCGGAGAAGTTATTGTCGATGTTGGTAAAGAGGCCTATGAAAAAGGATTTGAATCATATGAAGAAACTAAAGACGAGAGACAAAAGATTGCAGATACTGTAGAGCAGAAAAGTTCAGAAGCAGTATCAGAAATTGGAGACACGCTTGGAGGAGGATGTCTAATTGCAACTGCAACTTATGGATCTGAGATGTCACCACAAGTTCAAAAGTTAAGGGAGATTAGAGACAACAAACTACTCCAAACACAATCAGGCCATGCATTCATTGCAGGATTCAATGATTTTTACTATTCATTTAGCCCTCAAATCGCAGATTATGAACGTGAAAACCCATACTTTAAGGAAGCAGTAAAAATTGCAATTACTCCAATGATGTCAAGTTTATCAATTTTGAATCATGTTGATTTGGATTCAGAGGTACAGGTTTTAGGATACGGAATTAGCTTAATTCTTCTAAATATTGGAATGTATGTAGGAGTTCCAGCTGCTGCATTTGTAAGCATTAAAAGAATCTAGAAAAGTATTCTTCAAATTATTTTTATTAGAGTTTACAAATCATTATACCTCATCGTGATTTTTGCAGTTGCATCCAGGATCTCGTAGTTTTTTTGAGGCACGAGAACAGTTTTTGCAACACCTGTATTTCATAATTTAATGTGGAAAATTTTTCATAAAATACCTCATCAGACAATTAGCTTAGAATTCAATACGCAAGCTTAGAAAATCACCAATAATAGATTCCCTCCAATTACTAGAAGGTTATTTGAAATTCCAAAAGATGTAATGTTGTTTTTGTACTAACACATGCTTAATTGCAAAAAATCAAATGAAAAGTAATGTCAAAATGCCAAAATTGTGGAGAAGAATTTGCCACAAAAAAATCAAACTTTTGCTCAGATGATTGTGCCTACATACATCTAGGAAATCTCTTCTTGCATTAAAGTAAGATAAAATTCCTCTTTTGGAGAAGATTTTATCAACCTCAATTGGATTCAGAAGTTATTATAGATAAACAACCATGATTTTACTTATTTTGGCAGTAACCATCGAAGGTTTTGTAGTCTATGAAATTTAGAAAGAATAGAGAATGAAAGTCTAGAATCTGTTTGTTATTTCGGCAGTAAATTCTGCAGTAGTTTTATCCCCGCCAATGTCCTTTGTCTTTATTCCGTCTTTTACCAGTCCAAAAATAATAGACTCTAGCTTTTGACCAATCTCAGTGCATTTTGAATCATTGTGTTTTGCAGCTAACCAGTCAAACATCATCTTAATTGAAAGCAAAAATGACGATGGATTTGCAATGTTTTGCCCTGCAATATCAAATGCAGCACCATGTACTGGCTCAAACAAGGCAAACTTATCACCAATGTTAGCAGCTGGTGCCATTCCAAGCCCACCAACTACCTGAGAGGATTCATCAGACAAAATATCGCCAAACAGATTGGTAGTAACCACAACATCAAACTGATGAGGTTGTCGTATTAGGTTCATTGCACATGCATCAACATACATTTGCTCAAAGGTAATGTCCGGATAGTCCTTTGCAACATCAGCACATGCCTTTGCAAACATTCCATCGGTTATTCTCATTACGTTTGATTTGTGAACACATGTAACTTTTCTCATCCCGTCTCGTTGTTTTGCAATCTCAAAGGCATATTTTGCGATTCTTTTGGAAGCATTCTCAGAAATTATACGAAGGGCAACTGAGGCATTTCCAAGGCTGAATTCCTTGCCAGTGTAAAGGTCTTCGGTGTTTTCTCTTACAATGACCATGTCAATATCATCACGTAGTGCCGGCATATGGGGGTAGGATTTTGCAGGTCTAATGTTTGCATAAAGGTCAAGCATTCGTCTTAGAACCACAATTACATCTGCTGCACTTTCTCCAACTGGTGCCTTGAGACAGACATCAGAGTTTTTGATGGCCGCTAGTGTTTCATCAGGTAGGGCTTTGCCTTTTTCTTTCAAAGCAATATCGCCTGCAAGTAATTTTGTGATTTCAAATTTTACATCAGTTTTATCATTAATTGTATTTAGAACAGAAATTGCAGACTCTGATAGTTCTGGACCAATTCCATCTCCAGTAATTAGCGAGATTTTGTACATGATGGTTTTTGCATTGAAGGGAATTTTAAATGATTAGTTTTTTGCCAGTTTTTCTTTGAGTATCTTTTTGAGCATTATTCTGTTAATTCCATCAATTACTGCCTGCACACTGGTAGTAACAATGTCTTCTCCGATTGCCTTGGCGGACACCTTGTTTCTGCCAGCATCTTCAATTCGTACTGTTACTTCACATAGTGCAGTAGACCCACCAGAGATTGATGCCAATCCATAGTCTTTGATTTTAATCTCGGAGATTTTACCTGTAATCTTTTGAATTGCATTGAGTGCAGCATCTACTGGTCCTACACCGTAATCAGTTCCAATGAAATCTTCACCATCAATGTTTAGTTTTACAAATGCATAAGGCATTGTTCCAATTCCAGTGGAGACTGAAAATCCTGTAAGATGAACAATTCTCTTGATCCCAGCTTCTCCTAGTACCTCTGATGCAATAGATAACAATTCAACATCAGTTACTTGTTTTCCAAGATCTCCTAGAACCTTGACTTGGCCAAGAATTTGTTTGGATTGCTCTTCAGTTGGGGTAATCCCATACTCTTCTAGCATTGCATTCATGCCATGAATTCCTGCATGCTTTCCTACCTGAAGCCATCGTTTTCTACCTACTAATTCAGGGCTGATAGGTTCGTATGTCAAAGGATTGCTCAAAACACCATGAGTGTGAATTCCAGATTCGTGACCAAATGCATTATCACCAACAATTGCCTTGTTGGGTTGAACTTGCACACCTACAAGTTTTGAGATGAATCTTGATGTTTCATAAATTAATTCAGATTTAATTCCAGTCTCATATTTTTGGTCCCACTGCAAACACTGAAGTGCCATTGCAAATTCTTCAAGAGATGCATTTCCAGCTCTTTCACCTATTCCGTTAATTGTTACATGTGCGCATTGAGCACCAGCTCTGATTCCAGACAATGCATTTGCGACTGCCAAACCAAAGTCATTGTGACAGTGCAGACTTACAGGAAGATGAGTTGCATCTATTGCATCTTTCGTAATTTCAGCAATGTATTCTGGAGTTGCATATCCAACAGTATCAGGTATATCAATTCTGTCTGCTCCAGCTTTTGCTACCTCACCAAAAACTTTTTTCAAAAAGTCTCTGTCTGTTCTTGTAGCATCCTCTGCTGAAAATTCCACTTGCAGTCCTCGTGATTTTCCATACTCTACTGCCTCTATTGCCTTTTCAAGGGCTTGGTCTCGGGTTAACTTTAGTTTGTATTTCAAATGAATGTCTGAAGTTGCAATAAATGCATGAATGTAGTTTAAGCCAGCATCAGCTGCTGCATCAATGTCTTTTTTGTTTGCTCTTGCAAGACCACAAACATCACATGATAGTCCTTCACTTGTTATCATCTTGACTGCTTTGAATTCTCCTTCAGAGATTACTGGAAATCCAGCTTCAATTGCATCAACCCCGAGGGCATCAAGTTTTTTTGCTATGGTTAGTTTTTGGTCTGGGGACAATGAAATTCCAGGAGTTTGCTCCCCGTCTCTAAGTGTCGTGTCAAATATTCTGATTCTCATGCCCCACTCCTCTGCAAAGCCGCAACGCCAGTACGTGCCACATCAATTATTCCAAATGGAGCGGCCAACTCCTCAAAGGCAGCAATTTGATCAGGTGTGGCGGTAAGCTCAACCATAATCGAGTCTTTTTTAACATCATGAACCTTGCCACCATATGCATTGGCTAGTTTGTTGATTTCCATGCTATCATTAGCATTACTTAGTTTAATCTTAAAAATACTCAGTTCTCGATAGACGGTTTTGTGCTCATCAAGGTGTTTTACCTCAATTGTGTCAATCATCTTGTCTAGTTGCTTTACTATTTGCTCGACTTGTTTTTCATCGCCGTAGGTGGTAATAGTCATCCTAGAGTATTCTGGATTTTCAGTTACTCCTACAGAAATGCTGTCGATGTTAAAATTTCGTGATCTAAAAAGATGAGTTACTTTGAACAATATCCCTGGTTTATTTTCTACCAGTAAAGAAAGAATCGCCCACATTACAATCACTCTATGATGGCAACACCATGTCGCCAAGTGAAGTTCCAGGGGCCACAAATGGAAGTACATCTTCTTCAGGATCAATAGGAATATCAATTACTGTTGCAACATCACTGCTTAATGCAGATTTTATTGCACGGTCAAGTTCATCCATAGATTCTGCACGTATTCCTTGTGCTCCATATGATTCTGCTAATTTAACATAATCAGGACAATATTTTCCTTGATCAACTCCAATCATTCTTCGATCATAGAATGTTCTTTGCCACTGAGCTACCATTCCCAAAGTAAAGTTGTTTAGAACAAATACAATTACAGGAATGTCTTCTAGCACTGCAGTTGCCAAAGAGTTTTCAGTCATTGCAAAACTACCATCACCTGCAATGTCCACTACAGCAACATCAGGTTTTGCAACCTTTGCTCCAATTGCAGCTGGAAATCCCCATCCCATTGTTCCAAGGCCAGTAGAGCTAAAGAAGGTACCAGGTTGAATTACATCAAAGAATAATGAGGCCCACATCTGGTGTTGACCTACTTCAGTAGTTACAATCGATTGGTGTGGAAGTAATTCTCGAAGTTTTCGTAAAATCTTTGCAGCCCCCATCTCACCTGGATGAAGTTTTAGATTCTCTTGCCAATACGTTTTAGTCTCTTTTACATGTTTAATCCAAATGTTTTCTTCTGTTTGCTTAACTGCCTTTTGCATTAACATCTTTACCATAATTCTCAAGGATGCCCTTACATCACCAACTACTGCTACAGACGTGGTTTGGTTCTTTCCAATTTCTGCAGGATCTACATCCATGTGAATGATTTTTAGTCTCTTTTCAAATTCCTCAAAAGTTCCAACTGAACGATCGGAGAATCTTGTACCTATTGCCAAAACGCAATCAGCTTCAGTCATAATCTTGTTTGCCTCAGCATGTCCATGCATACCAATAGGACCCAAAGCCAATGGGTGATTTTCTGGAAATGCGCCTTTTCCCTTAAAGGTAGTTACAACTGGAATCATCAGCAATTCAGCCAAGGCTTGCAATTCTGCAAATGCAGAAGAAATGATTGTTCCACCACCAGCTAAGATAACTGGTTTTTCTGCACTAAGGAGCATAGTTATTGCTTTTTCAATATTTACCATATCAGGATCAGTCCATGGATGATAACCGCGGATTTTGAATTCATCAGGAAATACCATCTCAGCTTCATTTTGCTGAACATCTTTTGGAATGTCTATCAGAACAGGTCCTGGTCTTCCAGTCTCTGCAATAAAGAATCCTTTTCTTACAACTTCTGGAATTTCTTTTGCATCGCGTGGTTGAAATGCATATTTTACGACAGGGTTTGCCATTCCAATAATATCACTTTCCTGGAATGCATCTCTTCCAATCATAGCTACTGGTACTTGTCCTGTCACTGCAACCATTGGAGCAGAGTCGGCTTGTGCAGTTGCAATTCCAGTTAAGATATTAGTTGCACCAGGTCCAGATGTTGCAAAACAAACTCCTGGTTTTCTGCTCACTCTGCCAAAACCATCGGCCATGTGAGCTGCAGATTGTTCATGTCTAGTTAAGATATGTCTAATATCACATCGAGCAAATTCGTCATACATTGGTAGATTGGCACCACCCGGTAAGCCAAACACTTCCTTTACGCCTTCCTTTTCTAAGGCCTTCATCAGTGCTTTAGCACCAATCATTGTTTCCATTTTATTTTCCAAATCAGTCGCCATAATTTTAATGTGATATGTAATTTGTGCACTAAAGCACAAGATCAACTAGCAAAAGCAAGCCAGTTTTTTGATTTAATTCTTCATTCATTTAATTTCCAAAAATAAACCTCAGATATTCTTAATAAAGATTCTCAAAAAAATAATCAGAAAAAGGTTTGAAAATTACAGAAGATTTAAACTGATTCTTCATCCCAAGATGAATAGTTTTGTCTGAAAATGAAGAAATTATCAAGGTAATCGAAACGTTTTTCGAGGCAGGAAAAACAAAGGACTTTTCACATTTGCACGAAATTCATCTAGATGACAGTAAATTTTCAAGTTTTAGTGACCTGCCCCCATATGACCTCAAAGATCTAAAGACAACATTGGAGCTAGAACAATTGAAGTTCATTAGCATAACAGATTACGACTATCAAGTAAAAAGCCCAAAGATAAGCATCTTTGGAGACACAGCTGTTGTGGCCTTTGAGTTGAACCAAAAAGGAATGTTAGTAGACACTAAAGCTTACACTGGTGAGCACATGTCTATTGATGGAAGGGCAACCTTTGTTTTGGTAAAACACCCAACTTGGAAAATAGTTCACATTCACCTCTCAAAGATAAGAGGATAGTTATTTTTTGTTCTCTTGAGGTTTGTTTTGGTTTGGGTTTTTTGGTTTGTTTTGATTAGGCTTGTTTTGTTTTGATTTGTTTTGGTTTGGGTTTTTTGGTTTGTTTTGATTAGGCTTGTTTTGTTTTGATTTGTTTTGGTTTGGGTTTTTTGGTTTGTTTTGATTAGGTTTGTTTTCATTACATAATTGCTTGTATAGTTTGAATGCTTGATCTACTGTAGCATTTTGATGTACGATTGAACGAATTGCTCGAATCATTGGAACAGGGTTTTCAGATTGCCAAATGTTTCGACCCATATCAACGCCAACTGCTCCGGCCTTGATTGCATTGTATGTCAGCTGCATTGCATCACGTTCTGGAATTTTCTTTCCACCTGCTACAATTATTGGTACAGGACAGGCCTCTACGACCTTTTTGAAATTATCGCAATAGTAAGTTTTTACAACATGTGCCCCTTGCTCTGCTGCAATTCTGCATGCAAGTGAAAGATATCTTGCATCTTTTCCTAATTCTTTTCCTACAGCAGTTACTGCTAAAACTGGAATACCATAACGGTTAGCCTCACTTACAAGTTTTCCAAGATTTACAACAGTCTGATTTTCATATTTAGAGCCAACAAACATGGACATTGCAATTGCACTTGCATTGAGCCGAATTGCTTCTTCCATGGTGACTGTGATTTCTTCTTGGGACAAATCCTCTCCAATTATGCTTGCACCGCCTGATACCCGCAAAACCATGGGAACAGAAGTGTTTGCATCAACTGAAGTTCTCTGAACACCTCTTGTGAGCATCAAAGAGTCACAGTATTTCAAAAGTGGAGATATAGTTTTTTTGGCATTTTCTAGTTTTTCAGTTGGACCAAGAAAATACCCATGATCT
>JAICHE010000039.1 GCA_025922755.1 Nitrososphaeraceae archaeon | reverse complement strand
TACAAAGTTGAAAGTTATTCTCCTGAATAGTAATCCCGCTCGACTCTATCTGCAATATTGAAAAGTGTCTCAGGGGATAGTTGGGAGACACAGTCTTTAATCCACAAGTCATCAAGGTACTTCAGTGCATCTGCATCTTCTTTTGGCATTTTATCAAAATCAATCTCTGAGTACTTTACCTGTATCTTGAATCCTTCTGATGCAATCTTTTCACACTTTTTTTCCAAGTCCATCTGCTGTGGAGTGTTGTCTGCCTGTGCAAAAAACTGCAATATTATTGATCCTGCAATTGCCGATCCAATGCCGACTGCAATTACCAAAAATATGATTGGCCTCACACGCTCAGACCTCAATTATCACATAAGAAGTCTTGTGGGATTAGATTTGAGGCAAAATCAATGTTTTTTAAACCCTTTAGAACCTAAGCAGACATTGTCAGAAACTGAAGCTCAGGTAGAGGAAAAAGAAGCCCCAGTAGAGGAAAAGGCAGAAGAAACTCCAGTTGAAGAGACTGCAGCAGAAACTGAGGTCGAATCCAAAGCCGAAGCAAAGGCAAAACCTGAGCCTGAGACCAAAAAAGAGGGTCCAGCAAAGTGGGGAATCGCTCACATTTACAGTAGTTACAATAACACCATCATTCACATGACTGACCTTACCGGTGCAGAAACTGTTGCTTTATCATCTGGCGGAGTACACGTCAATGCAGACAGATACGAATCATCACCATTTGCAGCAATGAAGGCTGCAAACACCGTAATTGAATCTGCAAAGACAAAAGGCTTTACTGGATTTCATATCAGAGTCCGTGCAGTTGGAGGGGTAGGTTCTCGAGTCCCAGGACCAGGTGCACAAGCTGCAATCAGAGCACTTGCAAGAGGCGGATTTAAAATTGGAAGAATAGATGATGTTACACCAATACCTCATGATACCACCAGAAAGAAAGGCGGTAAAAGAGGAAGAAGAGTCTAGACACTAATTGTCTTTATCTTTATGTTGCAACCTTTAGATGCAAAATAGTCTGTCATAAATTTTGTAAACTTTTCAGTTGGGTTGCTCCACTGATACTTGTTTATCATATCCCCGAACTTTCTTTCAATTCCCTCTTGCAGCTCTGCTTTTAGTGCAATTTTAAAAAACGTCCAGCCAAATTTAGAGTAAGGTTCACTTAGCGCATATCCGTTTGGAGTGCCAAGCAGTGTCTCCATGTGCGATAGTGCCATCTTTACTGCAAGCTTGTCACCTGTATAATTTTTAGTTGAAACTTCTAGTGTAACGCCCATTACTCTTCATCGTTTTTTTTACTTTTTAGTTTGTCAGTTAAGGAGACAAATTTTCCGTCTTGCTCTACGTTGATTTTAGTTTGCATTCTAACATTTAGCCCGATAGTTCTGAATAAGGATAACAATTGTCCCCCATCAATTTTCTCATCAAACTCTCCTGATGAAATTAACTGCGCAAGCTGTACAATTACAGCTCGAGTCTCATTTGGAAATTGAGTCTCTGCGTTTTGAAGTACTTCTTCTCCCCTAAAGCCAAGCGATTTTAGAACAATATCTCTTGGGTTTGGTTTTGGTTTTTCTTTTTGTTCTGGTTCTGAGGTTTGCTTTATTGTTGAGATGTTTTTTTGCATCTCTGCAAGTCTTTTTGCCTTTAGTCTTTCTAGTTCTATATCATCACTCAACCCTTAATCACACCTATAGGCACTAATTTTGCTACTTTTGTGGCTATTCCAAGGTCATGGGAGACATTAACTACAGAATCAACATCCTTGTAGGCCTGCGGAGTCTCCTCGACAACACCGTCTCTGGTCAATGCTTTAATGAAAATTCCCTTGTCACTTAATGATTTTTTGACATTATCTTCTGTAAAGTTTCGTCTAGCTTTTGATCTTGACATTGTTCTGCCAGCTCCATGTGCAGTAGAACCAAAACTAAGATTCATCGCATTTGGTTGTCCTAGTAGTACCCAGCTTGCAGTTCCCATTGAACCAGGAACCAGTACTGGTTGTCCTAAATGTCTATACTTTAGTGGAACTTCTTCGCGTTCTGCTGGAAATGCTCTGGTTGCACCTTTTCTGTGGACCACAAGCTTGCGCTCTTCGCCATTAATTTTGTGTCGTTCAACCTTTGCTATATTGTGTGCAACATCATAAACTAGCTTCATATCCAAATCTGATTCAGATTGATTGAAAACTCTCTCAAAGGATTTTCTTGTCCAGTGAGTTAGCATCTGTCTGTTGCTCCATGCATAGTTTAGAGCAGAAAACATTGCCTTTCTGTAAGACTCTCCTTCTTCTGAAGTATTTGGAACACATGCAAGCTCCCTGTCATTGAGATGAATTCCATATTTTTCTAGGGCTTGCTCAGATATTCTAAGATAGTCACTACACACTTGGTGTCCAAATCCTCGGGAGCCACAATGAACCAGAACTGTAATTGTCCCCTTTTCTAGTCCCATCTTTTTTGCAGCCTCTTCGTTGTGAATCTCTGCTACTTTTTGTACTTCAAGAAAATGATTTCCTGAGCCCAAGCTTCCTAGCTGTGGAAGTCCTCTCTTTCTTGCTTTGTCTGAAACTTTGTTAGGGTCTGCATTGTCAATCTGTCCGTTTTCTTCGCAGACTTCTGCATCATGTGATGAGCCATATCCATTTTCAATTGCCCAGTTCACCCCGCGAGTCAAGACTTCATCTAATTCAGAATGACTGAGTTTTACTGAGCCTTTGGAACCCACACCAGATGGAATTGAATTGAAAAGATCAGTTACCAAGTCTTTGAGTTTTGCGCGAACTTGGTCTTCAGTTAAATTTGAGCGTAATAGTCTGACACCGCAGTTGATATCATATCCAACACCACCAGGGCTAATCATTCCTTCTTCTGCATCCATTGCAGCAACTCCGCCTACCGGAAATCCATATCCTTCATGTCCATCAGGCAAAACTACACTGTGACTGACAATTCCAGGAATTGATGCAACATTTTTTGCTTGCATTATTGTTCTGTCAGTTAGCATTTTTTCAAGCAGTGCCTCATTTGCGTAAATTCTGACTGGAACCTTCATTCCAAAGTTTGAATCAGCTTCGATTTCGTATTGGTTTTCAGCAATTTTTTTGGGGGTAATGGCAGACATGTATAATGGATTGATTTTCCTCTCAGACAATTTAAATCCTAAGCTGAAATTCCAAAAACTCTTTAGCTTCAGAAGGGATGTAGAAATTATGAAAAAATGCACATGTCACTTGTGTGATTGTCCAAATGAGATCAAAGAGTTTGGACACAGATACGAAGAAGAAAATGCCATAGTTGAAGCTGAATACGAGCATGATGCAGACAAGGTAGAGTCAATAATTGCAGAGATTTGTAGCTCTTGTGAGCAGGGCCAACATCCGGGAAAGCCCAAAGTTTAGTTTTAGAAAAAAGGTTAAACTCTGAAACCAAATACAAAATTTTGATGGATAAGGACTTTCAAAAAAAGCACAACAAGGCACTTGATATGTTACAAGACTACAAGAGTTATCTCGAAAAACAGGTCCTTAATCTGAAAAGACTTGATGAGCAGTCCGAGTTTATGCAAAAATGGAATGAAAACACCATAAAAGAAAAGACAGAAGAAATTGTCGTAATTGACAAGATTTTGAAAAGTCTGGTTAGATTTTAGTCGATTTTGTGCTCAAAATGCAGAGAAATTTTCCTCCAAATCCACTGATGATTTGTATGAATAAATTATCAGCGTTGGTTAAATGTAGTAATGTGTTAGGTATCTCATGCAATGGTGCATTACAGAATTAGAGTCATGCAATTGTTTATCGTTTACCAGACCATAGACAATCCCTAAGTATTCGTCTGTTGCCATAGGAGTCATTTTTGGCACCATTGCATTTTCTAATATTCTTCTCAACTCTGAGAAGATTGGATTTAGGCACTTTGGTGATATAATTTTTGCAAATTTTCTTTTCCCGTAATTATTTTTAGCATATCATAAAGGTTCATGGGTTTTCTTAAACATCCATTGATACCATCTCTTCTTAGTAACTCCTTGATCTGAAGTTCATTGCTAAAGTTTGCAGAATAAATAAAAATATTTTGATCCTGTAAAATTTCGTCAGTTGCAAGGGTTGCAATTATCTGCAAACCAGAAAATCCTGGCATCACCAAATCCAGTATAATAACATCAAATGTTTCGCTTTGGATTTTCTTCAAGCCTATCCATGGGTCATTGATGGCAAGAGTTTCAAATCCCTTTGAATTGAAAAAAGATTCCAGCATTTTTGTTGTATCTGGATTGTCATCAATGATTAGCATTTTTTTCAAGTAGTTCGATGTTTTTGCTTTAGTTCTAGACATTTCTTTCATCAGAGACTCTAGTTGTTTGACGTGTGCAGGTTTTTCCTGGACTGAATTTATTCCAAATTTAATTAATCCTTTAATCTGATCCTCGTTATATTGGAGAACACTTGTAACAATTATTTTTTTTAATTCTGAAGGTTTTTTGCTTTTCAAGTCTTGCAGAAAATCCATTCCGCTATACTTGGGCATACACATGTCAAGAAGGATTAAATCATAATTATTTTTGAGGACTAGATCTAGACCCTTTCTGCCATCATTAACGCTTTTAATTGTGTGATTCTTATTTTGATAAAAATCTGCATACAATTTGCATATTTCTGGTGAATCATCAATGTGAAGCACCTTCATAAATTAATACTTGAAAGCAAAGTGATTATAACTAATGTTTGTTCAAAAAAACAAACTTTTTTTCGGGTAAAAAGCTAAATCTTAAACTCGCAAAAACTCTTGAAATTGCAAGCATTGCATTTTGATTGGCTGTTGTGGTGCTCAGGTTCTGAAATATCCAACGCTATGGTTGTAAATTTTTCCAAAGATGAATGGAGATAATGGAGTGAAAAGGCATCTTGATATTCTGAGAATATTTTGTATGGCTCTCTGGTCTTCCTATCGCAAATTCGTAGTTCCCATTTCTTTTTGGTGTGAGGTAAATCAAACCAGTGTTCTGGATTGTTTCCTCTTTTTCCAGAATATACTGAATTAAGATACGCTAAAACTTGTAGCAGATGACTGGGATATGGCTGTGTTTTTTGCTCATAAATCTGTGGCCTTCCTACAAATTTATCGTCTTGAACTACAAGTGTTCCCTCAACTCTCATAATTTTATCAATTCGACCTGATAGAGTTACAAGTACGTTTTCTGTTTGAAATTCAAATGGCATACTAAGTGTAGAGTAGACATTTTCCCTGGCAAATTCAATGTCTACTTGCTCATCTTCAATTGCCTCAACTGTTACGGGCTCTAACTCGACATGTTCTTGTTCATATTTTTCTTCTGCATGGTGGGCTTTGGTTCCCAAAATCAGAGACTGTGTCGGTCTAGGTTTTACACCCTTGATTGATAGTGGAATTTTGTATTCACAATAACCCATGGAATCTGCAAAATCAGTTACAGATGATGAAACAAATGTAATGTCTTTTTCTCGTTCTATTTTGATCAAGGGTATTTTTGGCTGAACTTATGGAACCAAAAACCTTGTGATGTGAAAATTTACAAGAATATACCCAAATCATCTTGATAGAAAATGGAATTGCGCCAAATTTGGTTAAAAATGCAATCATAGAGAGTACTGCCTGTAATGATTGAAAAGAATCAAAGTGAAATAGATCTAAAAAATTGGTTTTTACGCCTAAATGTGACTAATTTTATCACCAACATTATAGACGAAATTTTGATTTGAATTTTTGCTATTGTTTTTTGGTTCAATTACTTTGTCTAGTTGACTTAATTTAAAATGGAAATAGATTTTTTAACAATTTTCCTTGATTCTCAAAAGTGTCCCAAACATTTGTTTGCCTGCAATGTGATGCCATCTTTGACTCTAAAAAAAATTAGATGCGCATGAAATCTTTGTTCACAAAACAGATACTATGTCAAGAAAGAAAATTTTGATTTTAGGTGGAGGTTTTGGAGGAATGCACGTGTTAAAAGAACTTCAAAAAAATCTAGATACCAAAAATACCAGTATAACTATTGTAAGTGAGAAAAATTATTTTTTGTTTACCCCAATGTTGCCAGAAGTGGCCTCAGGAATGCTCAATCCTAGGGACCTTACAATGCCGCTAAGAGAGTTTTGTGATAATGCCAAATTTTTTCAAGCAGATGTGTTTTCTATAGATTTGGAGCAAAAATTAGTTACAATTACAAGGAAATTTGATGGGAAAAATCATGCCTTAGAATATGATTATCTAGTGTTGGCAGTAGGAAGCATTAACAATTTTTTTGGAAACAAGGCAATAGAAGAAAATTCATTTACAATAAAAACTGTTGAAGATGCAATAGAATTACGTAATCAAATTCTTTTGATGATGGAGATTGGGGCGCAGACAGGTAGTGTGGGACTTCAGAAAAAATTTCTTACCTTCACTGTGGTTGGTGCAGGTTTTGCAGGAGTTGAAATAATTGGGGAGATAAATCATTTTGTAAGAAAATCAGTAAAACAAGCTTATCCTACAATTATTGAAAAAAATATCAACATGATTTTAATTTCCTCAAAAAATAAAATTTTGCCTGAGCTTAACCAAAAATTAGGTGAATCTGCAAGAACGTATTTAGAAAAAATGGGAGTTCGAATTATTACCAATGTAAGAGCCATTGATGCAGGTGAGAGTCATGTGGAATTATCTGACGGAGAGATAATTCCCTGCACTACTTTGATTTGGACAGGTGGTGTAACTACCAGTCCTATGATCTCCGCGTTGAATTGCGAGCATGACAAAGGCGGGAGAGTTTTGGTGGACAAATACCTAAGATTGAAGGGGCACCCAGAGGTTTATGCATTGGGCGATTGTGCAGCAGCCTTAGATGTTGATACGGGAAAATTTTACCCCCCAACTGCTCAACATGCTTTACGTCAAAGCAAAATTGTTATGCAAAATATCAAAAAGGCACTTGCTGGAGATGAAAATTTGAACGAATTCTCATACCACAGTAAGGGAATGATGGCAACTATAGGAAACAGGGCAGGAGTCGCATCATTGATGGGACATAGCATAACAGGGGTATTGGCATGGATTATTTGGAGAACTTACTATTTGTCACATCTTCCAACTTTTGAGTCCAAAGTAAAAATTGGAGTTGGATGGGCAATCAATTTGTTTTTTGGAACCGATTTGACTCAGATTGGAGAGACAAAATCAAAAAATCTGCACGAAATTACATTTGATGATGCACCTTCTCTTAAGGACCAGTTGTTTACAGACTTGTAGAAACACATTCTAAAAAATCTCAGATATTTGATAAAGATATCATACTTTTAGTTTGAGGGCTTTTGTAATGTTTCGTTGTAAGTTTTTGTCATCAATTGAAGGGATAATGTGTTTTGCAGATAGTTTCTTTTTTGGAACCGTCTTTGCAATTGCCACTGCTGTAGTGTAAAGAATTTCTCTGGTTATTGTTTGTATTTTCAAATCAAGGATTGCTCTCATCAAAAAGGGGAAAACCAAGGCATTGTTTACTTTGTTTTCATACTTAAAACTCCCAGTTGCTACTATTCTTGCACCAGATTTTTTAGCAATACGAGGGTCAATTTCAGGTTCCGGGTTTGTAATGGCAAATATTATTGGATCAATATTCATGTCTTTGATCATTTTTGGTTTTAATAAATTTGGAATTCCAGAAACTCCAATAAAGACGTCGGCTTGCTTTATCACGTCAGAAAGCTGTCCCTTTTCACTTTGGTTTGTAAATCCAGCCAATTGCATTTTGTACTTGTCCATATTGATTTTTCTTTTCTTGTATATTGCACCCTTGGAATCAACTACTACAATATTTTTACAACCTGCATAATTCAATAATTTTGTAATTGAATATCCAGCGGATCCTGCTCCTGCTATTACCACTTTGATATCCGATATTTTTTTTGTTACGAGTTTTAGGGAATTTAAAAGGGCAGCAAGAACGACTACGGCTGTTCCATGTCTGTCATCATGAAATACTGGTATGGATAGTTTTTTTACCAAATCATATGATATGTCTAAAACTTTGGGCGACTCTATGTCCTCAAGATTTATGGCACCAAAGATGGGCTCAATTGCGATAATTGTATCAATGATTTTTTTCTTATCAGTGGTATTAAGACAAATTGGAAAGGCGTTAATTTTCCCATATTTTCTGTACAAGACAGATTTTCCCTCCATTACAGGTAATGCTGCATCTGGTCCTATGTTTCCCAATCCCAAAATCCTAGTACCGTCAGTAATGATTGCAACATTGTTTCCTTTAGTGGTTAATTCATATTTCATTTTAGGATGATTGAAAATCTCTTTGCATGCTTCAGCTACACCTGGGGTATAGATTAGCTGTAAATTCTCATCAGTGATTTTGCGAATTTTACTTTCAATGAAGATTTTTCCTTTCAGTTTTTTA
>JAICHE010000038.1 GCA_025922755.1 Nitrososphaeraceae archaeon | reverse complement strand
TATGTCTTAACATCATCTCCATGATGGGGTTTTTCAGTCATTTCAATTGTATCTTTAACCTCCTTGTACTTTTGTTCAATATCGGCCCATCGTCTCACCAATGTGACATCGAATCTAATTAAAGAATCTCCAAATTTTGATCTTAAAGGTTCAAGAATTCGCCCCATGCCTGTGACATTGCAACTGCCTTGCATGACGTGTCTTTTTTCTTTGGCAAGATCATAATTGGCCCGAGAGTTGAAAAGTAGGTCTGAAACTGCTTTATCTCCCATAGTAGTTTCTCCTCCCTGATAAATTGCCATTACATTTTTTGGCTCATAGAGATTTTTTTTATTGGTGTATCCTTGGCCACCAGGAGATGCATCAATTACCAAATCACAATCATCAAGCGCAGATTCAATGGTGCCTGATATCTTGTATTCTTTAAAATCACCTAATTTTCTTTCAGGCACATAAACATCAAGACCTCGGGAGATTGCCAAGTTTACTTTGTCATCGGGAGAGTATTTTCCAACTCCAATTACTGAAATTTCAGGGTCATCTTTTAGAAATGCCGTAATTCTGCTCCCAATAGAGCCATATCCATTAACAAAAATCTTTTTCATAGTTTGGGTTTGACAGGACGGCTTTATTTAGATTAGTTTACAGTCAAACATCCACTATTATGATTCCTTGATTAACCAAGTAGTTTACCCCGTAAATGAAATCATCATCTGAAATTTTTCCCTCTGCCCACCAGCCTGCATTTTCTTTAATCCATGAAGGAATTTCAGATCCTCCCGAACCTTGTGTTGTTGGTGGAATTTGTAAAATTCCTTCTTTAATTAAAAATTCGATTCCATGCAAAAATGAATTATCATCAATATTTCCGTCTCTCCACCATCCTGCATTGTTTTTTATCCAAGATGGAATTGAATAAGGTGCAATAGAATTAGGTGTGTTTTGAACTTCCATTCTAATATTTTTGTCAATATCTCCTAAGAAAACAATTTTAATGTTTTTTGACTGAAGAGAATCAATTAGTGTTTCTAGTTCGGTTAGCTGATCTGGATTTATTTTATTTTGATATTCTCCTCCTTCATAGATTGCGAATTCTTGTGGGTGGATGGTAATCACACCAAATCCATACAAGTCAATTCCCCCTATTGCTTCAGCATAGGTGGTTTCTGATCCTATACCTAAAATCCTGTTTTGTGATGGTACATATTCGCCGGTAGTTGTAACAGCAGGGAATCGGTATAAGGTTTCATCTTTTAGAGAAAATGGAGGAGAATCATTTAACATGCTGGCGCTAAGATGTGTGAATCCATTTTCAATTAATGCAGATTTTGTATCCTCATTAAACCTATTTTCAGGAGGAATGAAAATTGTAGGAGATACATTTAATTTTTCAAATATTTTTTTATTTGATTCCTCAAGAAGTTCTGATTGTTTTTGTTTATCAAATACTGTAAATGGTTTTGAATCAAGTCCATGATTTGCAATTTCTAGATTCTTGCTACCAATTTCTTTTTTAACTACACTAACAAGATATGGATCATTACCAAAAGAATCAATTATCACACCAGCAGTTAAGGGAATGTTGTTTTTTGAAAATAAATTAATTAATTCATACTGAACTTCGTTTAACCAATAATCCTGAACACCATCTAATCGGAAGGAGATACAATTACAGGTTAATTGATAATTTTGTTTTGATGGTTCATAGATAATCGGTTCAGAAGATGAAGAGGGGGTTTGTTTAACAGGGTGCTCAATAACACGATCAGTAGAGGGAGCAGCTCCTGGCTCAGTGTTTGGCACTACAGGGTTTTCCTGAATTAAATCAAATTCATTTTGATTTCCCGTTATTGCAATTTTTGTTTCTGGCCAAAGGTCTACCTTTGATTTGTCTTTTATGACAGAAATCGAATAGATTCCAGATGGAATACTAGAAAAATAAATTTCACCTCTATCATTCAAAGTGGAAGATTTGAATTGTTCTCCATTATGATGTTCAATAAGTACAGAGAAATCATCATTATTCAATATTTTTTCATGAGATGTATCAAATAATCTAAAAATAATTAATTCTTCAACTATGTCAGGAATAGGCACAACAATTTTTTGTTCTTGTGAAATTCCTTGTTGTAATTCAATATTTGGAAAACTTGCTAGCAGAAATTCATCATAATATACCTCGGCAACGTAATAATCATTTGGGAGAAATGTTGATTGTAACCAGTATCTCATAGTATCTCCGTTTTCATTTGTATTCCCTATTCGTTGAATCGTGCCTTGATGGGATTTTATTTTCACGATTGCGTTTTCAATAGGAGTTTCACCATCTTCAAAAAACACATGGAATTTTATTCCTCCTGGAAGAGGTATGCCGATATCTAATTTTTCTGATGATTCTTTTAATTCTATATAACCTACTTCAGAGAACATTCCGTTAACGTAAACTTCAACTTTGTATTTGTGATTGATTGGTAAGGAAATTGTTTCAGGGTTTGTTTCTAATTCTTTTTCTATTATTGGAGTTTTGTCAAAATCTTGATAAACCTTGTAGGTGGTCTGATAAGCATCTATTCTATCACCATTCGTGTATTTTATCTCAATTTGAAGTAAATTAGATTCTTCAGAGTAGACAGGCCCCAAGGACACAATCAAAGAAAGAAGAATGGAAAGACCACCAAGTTGTAAAATTCTAAAATTTGACATCTTAAACACCAATCCTCCTTGCGCTAGTCCACTTTGCTTCTTTTCCCATCAATTGTTCTAATATTGCCTTTAGTAGCAAAAAGTCAACAATTTGTTTGAAACCAAATAGCAAAAATCCCGCATAAATCAACAGTTTTGGGTCTTCATCGTCAATCCTGAGTGCAAGCGCAGACATAAGAAAATGAACTACTGTGAATATTCCAGCAGCTTCTAAGACCCACCACCCGTCTCCACTCAACACTCCAAAAATCACATTTGCAAGTGCAGTAAAGCCGATTATCGGGGTAATTATCATACCTAAAAACAAGTATGGCAAGGCAAGTTTTTGTAGATACCCAAATCGGGGATTAGTTAGCGCATCTGAATGGCGTTTTAAAACTTGGATATTTCCACGGTACCATCGTTTTCTTTGTTTTGCAAAATCAGATAGTGTCGTAGGGGCTTCAGTGTAGGCAACTGCCTTTACACTTCCCTGAGTAATCAGTCCAGCTTTTAGTAATTTTATTGTTTGATCAAAATCCTCCACGATTGTTTCTTTCCCATATGCACCAGTCCCAGAAACACATGCCTTTTTGAATGCCCCAAGTGCACCAGGAACGACGGTGATTGATCCAAATCTATCAAACGCCCTTCTAATAACTTGAATGCCTATAAGATATTCCAATGCCTGGCATTTTGTAATTAAGTTAACTCGATTTCGTACTTTGATATTTCCTGCAACTGCTGCAACATGCTCATCTACTTCAAACCCTTTTACAATCTCTTTTAGTGAATTTCTGCCAATAATAGTATCAGCATCAACAACTACAATGATTTCTCCTTTAGCATAAACTAAACCATAATTCAGTGCAGTTGCTTTTCCTCCATTTTCCTTGTGAAGAACCATGATTTCATTTTTGAATTGTTTCGCAATCTCTAATGTTCTGTCTGTACTTCCATCATCAACAAAAATAATCTCTTTTCTAGGATATCGTGTTTCAACCATTGATTCTAAAGTTTGTTTGATTACTTTTTCTTCATTATAGGCAGGAATAATTACAGATACTTTGGGATAATTTGTAATTTCTGGTTGAAGGTTTTCTCGATGCTTGCTTAACACAGACATTGGGACAAACAGCATTGTTGTCCAAAAGGATATAGTCATAGCCCAAAGAAGAATTATTCTCGCAGGAGACTCCAATAGAGTTGCACCCTCATAGGCAACAAGTCCGCCCATTAAAAATGGAGAACCTACAAGAACCATTAACAGAATTGAAGGGCCTTTTCGTCCTTCTTTATTTTTTTCAAAGTTTTTGGTTCTTGAACTAATCATATGGTAGCTGGAAAGAATTCCTCCTATCGCCATGGCAGCCATGCTTATCGGTCCCAAAATATAGTAAATCGCAGCAGACAAGAAAATGAAAATTGCTGCAGTCAAAAGTAGTTGAACCGGATCAATTTTTGGTTTGGATTTTTTTTGAAGATTTTCAATTTGTTTTGTTTGTAGTTTTTGAATATATTGTGGTTCACATAATGCAGTGGGCTCTTTGGAATATGCTATTGGTTTTGACTGCGTTTTGTGTCTTTTCTTGGGAGAAAACATTGTCCCTACTACCACACAATCATATTGCTGCAAGTTTGTAGCTGCAACTACTTTGCCAATTTACATCTGCTAGATTGAATCTGTTTTCACATTTTAGACATAGATATTCGGAGGAAAGTTCAGAAAATGCATCACTGCAATTGTTACAAATGTAATGATTTGGTAAAACCCTGTAATCTACCCCTAAGGCTTTAATCTCTTTGTTGCAACTAGGACATTTATCGTTTTGATAAGTTCTTTCTTCAGAAACGTTTCCACAATTATAATGTTCAATTAGTTTCCCTAATCTAAAATGAGGGCTATTACATGAAGGACATGAAAACACCTGAGTTGTTTTTACGGAATTGCATTTATTGCAAGCGATTTCTTTTTTTTCTCCCAAATTAACAATTTTTCCTTCTCTTTCTAATTCATTCAAATGAAGTCTAATTGTTTCGTCCGAAAATCCTATCATTTGTTCAATTAAATTCAAACTTACTTGTTTAGAAGATTTTAAGATAAAATCAACTCTGTCTTTTACTTTTTCCCTTACCTCCTCTTCTGCATTTTCAAGCATTTTGAGTTGTTCTGATTCTTTTTGAAAAAAGAAATCTTCTTTTTCAATTGTTTCAAAAACTTCTTTGAGACTATCAAATCTAATTGGTTTTTCAAGATATTGATAAACACCTAATCGAATTAATTCTTTAATCCCTTCATCTTCTTTTTCTGTAGCAGTTTCCAAAATAACTCTGGCAGCAGGATATTCATCAAGCATCTGAGTTAACACGGAACGGCAATCCATGTCTGGAAGCATATAGTCTAAAAGTACTATTGGAGGCTTGTTTTCCTTTACAAGTTTCTTGTACTCTCTTACTGCAGTGTAGCCATTATCAGACGTATGAATGTCAGGATATTCTAGCTTCTCTAAAAAGCTCTTCAGAAGCATAGTTACTGCCTGGCTGTCCTCTACAATTAACACTGGAGGTTTTGTCAATACAACAGTTTTCGACCATAATTTGCATAAATACTCCTGTGTGGTTAAACTGAACAAAATTTATGCCTCAAAGAGGAAATTTTCATGTTTAATGAATTATTTTCAATTGTGCATAGCAATGATTTCAATTAAAAATCAAATCCACCAAGTGAAAATCCAAATAATTTGGAATAACCAACCTGAAAGGTCATTTTTGCATATCATAAACAGAGAAGTAACAAAAACCTAAATTGGCATATTCAAAAAATTACATGTTGATTCATGTACCATCTATGGCAATCGGTGCTGGAATAGCATCCATTTCTATTGTGATTGCATTTTTAGCAATTAGCGAATTTAATGAGGAACCAGAATTGATCATAGAACCAGTTCAAAACACTCAACCCACCATTTCCCAAAGTGTTATTTCAACGACATTTATGGCAAATGGCTCTCCAGTTCTTGGAGATCCTAATGCCCCAGTAACCTTAGTGGAATTTGGAGATTATCAATGTCATTTTTGTAATGTTCATTTTCATAATACAGAACATGATTTGTTTGTAAATTTTGTTCAAACAGGAAAGGTAAAGATGATTTTCAAAGACTTTACAATTATTGGACCTGACTCAGTAAATGCTGCTCATGGAGCTCATTGTGCAAATGATCAGGGGAAATTTTGGGAATATCATGATATCCTATACAATAATTGGACTGGTGAAAACAATGGATGGGCCTCATCAGATAACTTGCTGCGATTTGCACAAGAAATAGAATTAGATATTGACAAATGGTCTGAATGTATGCTTGATGAAAGATACACACAGATTATTTCAGATAGCAGTAAAGATGCAAGAGATTTGGGAATTACTGGGACTCCGGCATTTTTTGTAATTGGTCCTGATAACAAAATAACAAAAATTTCTGGAGCACAACCATATGAGAGATTTGAACAGGTTTTCAATTCAGAACTAAAAAAACTCCCATAGAGTGTAAAATCGATCTTTTTCATGTTAAATTAATTTGAAGAATACGAACAAAATTTTAGAAATTTGATCGGTCAACATCAGTGCACCTTTTTAAATATTTAGGCATAAAATTCCAAAATTTTGTTAATTCAGAGTTAAATTTGATCATAGTTAATCCTTATATGAGAACCCTCAGGGAGCAAGCTTATGGCAGCAGGTATTGATGATATTTCCATTTACATACCAAGATTGTATGTAGATGCTTCTGATTTTGCAGAAGCAAGAGGATTGGATCCTGCTAAACTCCAAAAAGGTTTGGGAGTATCTAAGATGGCAATTGTTGATACAAATCAAGACCCAGCTTGTCTTGCAGCAAATGCATGTTTGAGAATTATGAAAAACAACAAAATGTCGCCTGAAGATATTGGACGACTCTATGTATCAACAGAATCCTCATTTGATGAATCAAAGGCAATGAATTCTTATGTTATTGGAATGCTTGAACAAGTTTATGGTCAAGGTGCATTTGAGCACTGTGGCGGTGTGGAGACCAAATTTGCTTGTGTGAGTGGGTCTTATGCACTATATGATAATACAAACTGGATTAGAGCAGGAGAAGCTGAAGGAAAAGCAGCACTTGTGGTAGTTTCAGACATTGCAAAATATGATATGGGTAGTAGTGGCGAGATGACCCAAGGAGCAGGAGCTGTTGCAATGCTCCTCAACGACAAACCAAGATTATTGGCTTTTGACCCCAAAGTTACTGCAACATCAATTAAAGACGAATATGATTTTTACAGACCATTTGGAAAAGAAACTCCAATTGTTCATGGACAATACTCTAATCTTTTGTATATGATTCAAGTGAGAAAAGCACTAGAGACATACAAGAAAAAAGCAATATCCACTCAACTAATCAAACTTGAACCAGGTGAGACAATTCTTGATCACATGGATTACATCAACATGCACTTGCCATACAGCAATATGGGCAAAAAAGCACTTGCTTATTTGGTAAGACATGAATGGCGTCAATTGCCAAGATGGAAAAAAATAATTGCAGAAATGGGTATGGAAGAGCCAATTCCAAAAGACCCACGAGGAACTATTGAATCAGTACTTAGTGACCAAGAATATATGACTAGAGACCACGAGTTTACCAAACTGTTTACCAAGACACCAGAATTCCAAGAAGTGTACGAGGCAAAACTTGCAAGCTCCCTTATTGCATCAAAAATGATTGGAAATCTTTACACAGCGTCACTATACTTGGGATTCCGAAGTAGTCTGGAGTTTGAGTACCAAAAAGGAATCAATCTTGACGGAAAGCGAATTGGGTTTGGCTCTTATGGAAGTGGTGCCAGTGCAATGGTGTTTAGTGGAGTGATTCAGCCAGAATACGAAGAGATTGTAAAGTCCATGAACCTAGAGGCAGAACTGGGACCAAGAAGAAAACTTACCTTAAGTGAATACGAAAGAATACATGAAAAGAAGATAGGGCCTGAAGAATCAATGCTAAACCCAACAAATGAATTCATTTTGGTTGATGTTAACAAAACCAAAGAATCCAGAGGCGAAAGAAGATACGTTTACAATGAATAATTCATGGACGAAGAATTACACCCAGTAAAAGAATTTCTTTTTGAATACATAAAAAAATCAGAAAAAAAACTCCAAGAACTAATTGCACACACAAAAATGGATAAAGCAATTGATGATATTTTAGAGAATTGTTACTACAAGGCATCTTTAATGGATGAAAAAGAAGATAGTCTTGGAGTATTGGCTACAGGGATATTGCACTATATGTTAACTAGTGCAATGCTGACAAGTCAGAGAAAAGTAGAGCATCAGGGAATCGAAGTTGATATCGTTATTCCTGACTTGAAAACACTAGAACAAGACCCAAAAAAAACACTGATAATTTCCATTCCAAAGACTCTGGATAAAAAAATCATTTTAGAAAAACTAGAAAAACTCCAAACAATCCAACCTGAAAAGCAAAACATTTGGCTTGTTTTGACTCAGGATTTAGGATTTGAAAACAAGACATTTGTTGTGCAGAAGGAGAGTAATTTTTCAAAAATAATCTTTGAAATAGCTCAATTTGTAAATGTGCAAGGCCATAACAAATTCAAAATTTTAAAAATCTAATTAATTAATGATTTTACATCAATGTTCTTTTTGAATGTCTTGTACAAAGAATCATCGCTAAGATCCTCAATGTATGGCACAGTTCCCAAAATAGGAATCCTTGTTAAATTTTGAAGGTCTTTTTTTAGTAACTTTAGGTCGTATCCATCTAAATCAAAATTATTGATGATGATTCCGCTTATTGGAATTTTATATTTTTGACACATTTTGACTGTCATAATTGTGTGATTTACAGTTCCAACTTTAGTCCTAGTAACAATCACTGCAGGTATTTTCATCTCTTTTATCAAATCAGTAACAAAGTAATTTTTTAAAATTGGAGTCATAATTCCACCCATTCCCTCAACTA
>JAICHE010000037.1 GCA_025922755.1 Nitrososphaeraceae archaeon | reverse complement strand
TCTTTGAGTAAATCTATATTGATATCAGAATTTGCTGAAACTTCGATTACATCTGATTTGATTTTTTTCTTTAAATCTTTAAGAAATTCTTTGTCTACTAAATCTATTTTATTTAGAACAGTCAAGGATTGTGAGTAACTTATGTTTCCTGCAATATAGTCTGCAACTTGTTCTGATGTTACATCCTCCCTTATCACTACTCTGGCACTAATTATACCATAAATGTGAAGTAAGTCTTTAAGGTGTTTTTCAGAAATTTTTGTGAGTTTTACTTGTTGAGCCACTGCTATTCCTCCCATCGCTGATTTTTCAATAGTTATGTTTGGAGGAAGCGTGTTCAATCTTATTCCAATATTTCCTAATTCATTTACCAATACATCTTCGTGATAGGGTTGAAATACATCAAGTACTAGTAAAACCAAATCTGCGGTTCTGGCAACAGACAAAATTCTTTTTCCCAAACCTTTCCCAGTAGAAGCTCCTTTGATAATTCCTGGAAGATCAAGAACTTGTATTTTTGCTCCTCTATATTCCATCATTCCTGGCACCACAGTCAGTGTAGTAAATTGAAATGCACCTACAGTTGATTGTGCATCTGTTAGTTTGTTAAGCAAAGTAGATTTTCCAACACTTGGTAATCCAATGAACACAACAGTTGCATCTCCTGCTCTTCTAACATCAAAACCATCTGTCTTTGCACCACTTTTTTTTGCAACAGTATCTTCCTGCTCTCGTTTGAGTTTTGCAATCTTTGCTTTTAGTAATCCTAAATGATGTTCTGTAGCTTTGTTGATTTGGGTTCTTGCCATTTCATCTTGAATGGCCTTGATTTTTTCAGGAATTCCCAATTTTACTCAACCTTTTTTGGATTCTTTTCAAATAAAATCGTATTATTCTTTCTAATCTTTGTTATTCTGGAGCTTGGGATTTTTTGAAAATTTTCAGATTCCTCAATAAATTCTTGCAGCTCTACTTCTCTGATTCTTTCAAAATCTCGATATGACACATAATACAAATTAATTTCATTTGCAAATTTTGCTTTGCTAAAAATTTCCTCTATGATACCTTTCTTGGTCATTTCTACTTTGTTTTGATCACTACATATTAGTTGAATCAATTACGTAGCAAATATTATTCGGTATATGAAATTGATTTCGTGAACACTAAAACATTTGCTGTGGATATTGATGGCACAATAACAGAAAATGGAGGTGGTAGAATACATCTTGAGGCACTAGCTGCTTTACGCCATGTGAAAAATCTTGGACATAACGTAATTTTTGTGACTGGAAGATCGTCTGTAGAAGGCTATCTTCTCTCGGTGTTTGGTGGTACCACCAAAATTGCAGTAGGTGAGAATGGTGGGTGCATCACAACTGACGCAAATGAACATGTTTTGCTAGGTGATATCAAAAAATGCCAAGAGGCATTTGAAATAATTCAAGATAAAATAGACAATGTAATTGAAAAACCTGTTTTTCCACGAATGACAGAAGTGGTTTTAGAGAGAACTTTTGATCTCGATCTTGCTAGAAATCTAATGAATAAAGAGAATCTTGATGTTGTTTTGTCTGATAGTCAATACGCCTTTCATATCAATTCTAGTGGAATTGATAAAGGTGCAGGATTTGAGCAAATTATGAAAAGACTTTCAATTTCTAGAGATGATGTAATTGCAATCGGTGACAGTGCCACAGATATTCCTTTATTCAAAACCGCTTCAACTAGTATTGCTTTGGGAAACTCTTCTTCCGAAGTAAAGTCTCATGCAACAATGACTGTGTTAGGACATGCAGGAGATGGTGTGATTGAGGCACTAGATAAATTAGCTCCTCAAATATCAGGTGTATAAGTTGACATTCAAATCGATAATTGATGAAATTGAAAATAATTTACACAAAATATTAGATGCTCTTACTGTATCAGAAATCCCATTTAGCGTTGAGCCTGCAAAACCTGGATTTGGAGATGTTAGTTCCAATGTTTCATTTCTACTTGCTAAACATATGAAGAAAAGTCCTCAAGAAATTTCAATTACCTTGTCTGAAAAATACTCTCAACTAAACCATACACTTGTTTCCAAAGTAGAATCTCATCCTTCAGGATACCTTAACTTCTTTGCAGATTGGGAAAAGCTTAGTCAACTAGTTTTATCTGAATCAAATCTAGAGGAGTTTGGTTTTGTTGATTTAGGTAAAAACTCCAGCATAGTTGTAGAGCATACTAGTGTTAATCCGAACAAAGCACTTCACATCGGCCACATCAGAAATATTGTAGTCGGGGATGTTATTTCTAGAATACTTCAAAAGGCAAACTACAAAGTCAATGTGTTGAACTATGTTGATGATTCTGGACTTCAAGTTGCTGACATTTTAGTAGGATTCAGGCATCTCGGATTTTCACAAGAACCTCCTGAAGGTAAAAAATTTGACCATTATTGTGGAGATGATGTTTATGTAAAGACTACTGAAAAATACGAGCAAGATTCTAGTCTTGAAGAAATACGAAAAAATGTTCTAAAAGAACTTGAAGATGGGGGTTCTGAAACTGCCCAATTTGCAGACAAAATAACTGGCCTGGTCCTAGAAAATCAACTGGAAACATGCTGGAATTTAGGAGTAACTTATGATTGTCTAAACTATGAATCTCAAATCATTCGGTCTGGTCTGTGGAGTAAAATCTTTGAAAAACTCAAGGAGATGAAACTAGTAGAATTTGAAAACGAAGGAAAAAATTCAGGCTGCTGGGTTATTCGTGGGGAAGGAAAAGAGGAAGACAAGGTAATAGTGAGAAGTAATGGCACTGCTACCTATATTGCAAAAGACATTCCCTATGCTGCATGGAAACTTGGATTGTTAGAGGATCCATTTAACTACAAAAAATATCAAAAATCTCAACCTGGCTCACGAATTCTTTGGCAAACAACTCTTGATGCTTCAGATGATCCAAAACAAAATTTTTCAGGTGACAAGGTAATTACAGTAATTGATTCTCGTCAAGCTAGGTTACAAAAAATAATTACAACACTTATGGCCAAATTCAAATCCGCATCTGATGCATATGTGCATATGGGCTATGAATCAGTGACTCTGAGTCCCGAAACTGCAAGGACCTTGGGGCTTGATACTGAAGGAAAACAAGCTCAGATGTCTGGCAGAAAGGGACTTTACGTTAATGCTGATTCTGTTTATGACTTGTTGAAGAAAAAAACCATTGAGGAGACTAGTAAACGCCATCCTGAAATGCACGAATCAGATATCCAAAGCATAGCACACCAAATATCTGTTGGAACCCTACGTTATGAAATGATAAAACAAGACCTTGACAAAATAATTGCATTTGACCTAACCAAATCTTTAAGCTTGGAAGGAGACACTGCTCCATACATACAATACACTCATGCCAGAGCTGCTCGCATAATTGAAAAATCTGGGAAAGGCCCCTCTATTGATGTTGATTTTTCTTTGTTACAGGATACAAACGAGTTAAACCTTGTAAGATTGATTGGTCTTTTTGATATACAAGTAAGAGATGCTGCAAAGAATTTATCTCCAAAAGTAATTGCGAGATATTCCCATGATTTGGCAGTTGCTTTCAATTCCTTTTATGAACATGTCAAAGTTTTAGATATTGATGACAAGAATCTTGAAAAATCGCGTCTGTTTCTTGTGAACTCCTTCAAATTAACCATTGAACGCAGTTTGGCCCTTCTTGGGATAACTGCACCAGATAAGATGTAAACCCAGAAAGGCTCAACTTTTCAGTCAAGCACCTTCTGGTTGTTGGCGTGCAAACCAAATCTTGTTTTGGTTTACCCCAGATAAACTTGCTTGAATGCAAAATTCTCCTTGTTTTCTGAATTTCCGGATCTTGAAATTAACCAAAAACTGTATTGTTTAAAAAGATACAAAATTTTACTTAATCTTTTTTTGAGATTAATGACATTGCATTGCTTAGATTAGTAAGAATAGTTGGCTCATTGGGAGTGATTTCTAATGCCTTGTAAAAATAATCGATACCTTCTTCAACATCTCCCAAAGTGCATAATGAAACCCCCATGTTTGATAATGTCTTAGTATGATTTGCCTTTAATTTTAAAACCTGGTCGTAACATTCAATGGCTTTATCATGTTTTTCTAGTTTGGCTAATGCAACTCCTTTATTGCAAAGACTAGCAATGTTGTTTGGTTGAATTTTCAACACTCTGTCATAACACCCAACAGCTTCCTTTTGTCTCCCAATTTTTGTCAATGTTAATCCTTTTTGGGATAATGCTCTTATGTCTTGAGAATTTATTTTTAAAAGCTTATCATAACACAAAATGGATTCATTATTTTTTTCAAGGTTGGCAAGGGACACACCTTTGTTAAAAATACTATCAACATGATTTGGGTTAATTTGTAATAATTTGACATAACATGCAATTGCCTCTTCGTATTTTTCTAATTCTTCAAAGGCAACTCCTATGTTGTATATTGACTCAAATTCCTCAGAATTAATTTCAACTTCCTTGTCTGGGTTATCCTGAATTTTTTCTAAAATTTCTAAAGAGACATTATTTCCATACACTTTTTTTATTTGGTCTAAATTTATCTCCATCAATTCACTTGCCCCAATTGGATCAGTTTGAGATCGCATTGGGTATTAAACATTTCATGCGTATTTTCATCAAAGTCAAAATTTAAAAATTAATGTGTTTAAGTTCAGATTTTTAATAAAAAGAAGATTAGTGGCTATGTCCGCATCCACATGAACCGTGGTCATGACCATGAGATTCTTTTGGCATACATCTGGAACATTTGTCGGACCCCATTGGGGAAAAAAAACTAATTCCACATGATACACATTTCATATTTGCCATGAAAAATTCTATTTGTTGCTGTATATAATGAATACTGGGATGAATTCTTTTCTTAACTACTCAACACTTGGAAAAAGTCTTTGACTTCTTGTTGGGAAATAATACTTTTCATATTTTCAGATAATGAATTTAAAATATCTGGATATGACTCTCCAAACAAGTCTTTTAGAATATTTCGGAGATACTCGGGATTCTCAAAACAATCTTCTAATGTACAACTATGGTCTTTTTGAAGTAGGGCTATTACTTTGTCATACTCTTGAATCCCTAATTCTAATAATGTATTTTTTAATGCAAGTGTTACCATCGTCTTTTTCATTTGATTTTCTGAGTCTAGTGATGGTGCGCATAATTGATTTACCTTTTTGATAATTTCATCTACATCAATTGGTTCTTTGATGATCGCAGATGGTCTTAATTTGTTTAGAGCAATCTGGGCATTAATTGTCATCTGATTTGTGGTGATTATTACTATTGCATCAGGGTTCATTTCTCGTATCTTTGTGATCCCATAAATGCCGTCATAAACTGGCATGAGTACATCTAAAAATATCACATCTGGTTTTAGTTTCTGGTATAGAAATGCTGCTTCTTGACCATTGTATCCTTTCCCTACGACTTCGATTTTATTTCCTGATAGGATTTCTGAAAATAAGGTTACTGTATCTTTATCATCATCAACTACAACGGCCCTTATCATGTTTGTAAGAAGTTTTTGTGTTTATTAAAACAATTGATAAAACATTGGTATCTTTTAGTGATTTTAGGCATAATTTTTCCTAAAAATAATCTTGTAGATTAACCTTTGAAAATTTGCTACAATCCTTTCTAATTTACATGTGAATCGTGCCTAAAATTGGGTTTGTTTCTATTCTTCCTCTGAATCTTCTTTTAGTTTGTAATTTTTTTCTTTTTGATCTCTGATCTGATTCTCTAATTTTTCTTTCTTGGATTTGATTTCCATTTGTAGAGTTTCATACTCTTCTTTTAATTCGTTTAGTTCTTTTTGCATTTCTGCAAGTTGTTTTTCTGATTTTTCTTTGTCAATTTTGATTTGCTCTAAAAGTACTTCTCTTTCTGTTTTTGATTGAAGTAATTTTGATTGATTTTTTATCAATTCTTCAACAAGTTTGTCTTTTTCTTTAACTTTTTCTTGCTCAAATTTTATCTCTTTTTCTAAGATTTCTTTTTCGTGATTGATTTTTTGTTCATATTCTTGCCTATATGCAATTAATTGAGATAATTCATCATGTTGAATTTTTATTTGCTCGTGATTGTGTTTTAACTTGCTTATCTTTTCACGCTCTTGTTGTATTTCTAAATCTATTTCCGAGGTATCATCAATCAGATCAAATAAATCTGAAGTCTTTTTCGGCTCTTGAGATAATACTGCATCTTCAATCCCTTGTAATTTTTCGGGAATGTCCTGAGCTGGTTGTTTTACCTCTGATTTTTCTTGGTAAGGTTGGTAAAATTCTTCTATTGGTTCTAATTTTGGGGTCGTCCTAATTCTTCTTTTAATTATTTTTCCCTCCGTATACTCATGAAATTGCTCAATTTTATTTTCAAGATAAACATCGTCACTATGATAGAGTTCTTTGTTTTTTTGTAAAGTTTGAAGAATATATCGTAGTCTACCAGGATCTCCAAATTTCAAAGCAATTAATCGTTTTACATTTTTTATTTTTTCATCAAACTCTGTTGGCTCTTTTACTTGGATTGGAATTACATCCGCTGAGATTTTATTGATAAGGTAGATTTGATCTGAATGAAACAATTTTTTCCCATTTTGAAGTCTTTCTGAGATGTATTGTAATCTTCCAGGGTCTCCTTGCTTGTTTTCAATTAATTTTTTTATGCGTAAAATAGCATCTGGAGTCGAAATCAGGGGTAATTCTTGAGTCAATCAGGCTATGATGGGCTAAAATCCAGTTTAATATCGAAGTCAGAAAAATCGTATTATTCGGTGTTAAATTGTTAATCAAAATTTTGGTTTTTGACTTTTACAAATTTCCCTACTTGTGGCCTGGCTAATCTTTCTTATTGATGAATAAAAAAAGGGAGAAATCCTCTAGTGAGGTTTAATTTCCAGTTGTTACTGTTTGCATGTGAATTGGTTCTGCAATAACGATTCTCTTACCTATAATCACGCCAGCATCCTCAAAGTTAAGAGAACTTCCATCTGGGTTGGTGGTTTCTAGGGTACTTTCAACACTTCCACCATGACTAAGAATAGCATTCAGTGAAACTGTATGAGATTCGCCCGCTGAAACATCATGGATCATTACTGTTGCTCCATGTGTGCCTGCATTTTTAGAAAATACAGTCAGTGATTGAGAACATTGATCGTTGTTGGCATCTAATTCCGTCTCAAAGTCACACACAAAAACAAGGTCTCCAGCAGTACATTCACCAGCTAATTCTTGTTCCTCGGTACACTGAGTTATCAAATCGTTGAAATTTGATTGCATTTCAAAGACTTGTTCACAGAGATTCCATGTAGCTTCAGATGGTATTTCACCATTTGGTCCTTTAGCAACTGTGTCACCAGTTAAAATTGACACTGGAACTCCATCTAGCTCATACCATACTTTTGCTCCTGCAAAAGCACCTGTGGTTTTTGATTGCTTGCCTGTTGCTTTTACTTCAGTTGCAGTAGCACATTCAATTGTTGCATCAATTAACCAGTCACCTTTATCATTACTTTTGATATCAAAGTGACCAAGTTGTTGAACTACAGAAACTGGATCAGCACTTCCTTGTGTAAGGAGAGAAACGGCTGCTGTTGGTTGTTGGGCAGACATTCCTGCCTTTTTGGCCGCAACAGCGGGTTCATGATCTGCTTGTACTTGTTGTGTCGTTAGGTTTGCAGAAACCATAGCAACTGTTAGAATTGCTGCAATTGCAACAAAACCAAAAGTTCCTACGGCTCTTCTATTTTTTGTTTTCATGTTACTGGAAAAAACATCCTGTAAGATTACTTAAAGAACGCTAATGAATCATCACTATGAGAATGGTTTTTGTTATTTGTAATATTTGATAAGCTTCAGTTTTCTTAAAAATATTGCGATCAATTTTTTCTTAATTGGATAAAAAAATGAAATTTATTTTAATTGTTCAAAATTTCTTGTAAAATCAAACCCAATACAGCTTAAAATTGATGGAAAAATAATTTCTGCATCTTTGTCATTTGTCATTAATTGAAAAATATTTGAAATCATTTCCTGAATTTCTAAATGTTCATCTTTGTACAAAGTTTTTTTTGAATTCTTGATAGAATCTAAAATTGTAAATCCGTTTTCTGTTTGAAGTAATTCTCTTAACAATTGAATGTATTTTGAAATTTTTTCATTTACATCTTTACGCTGATAATCATTTCTGATCCGTTTAACTTCGTGTTGTAAATATTGAAAATTTATGTGAGTCATCCGTTCGATCAATTGAAGCGATCTTTTTTGATAATCTGTGGTAACCTTGTAAAATTTTCGATTTCCTTTGATAGAGCAAGAAACAACATTTTTTTCAATTAATTGATCTCTTAATTTTTCAAAGGTAGTTTTTGCCATATATTTTGGAACTATTCTTTTTATCAGTGCGTTATGGTGTAAATTGGGATTTTTTTGAATCTCTTCAATAATGGCTTTTTCACGCCTAAAAGTTATTTTGTTGGGCTCAAATTGACTCATCATATCTAGGTTGACCTATTGACATCGTGTCGAAAACCATCCATATTGGCAATACTTGAAAGAAATTTACAAAATTAGTGGAAATTCCTAAACCATGCCTGAATTTGATTAATCTAGTTTAATTTTTTTCGAATACTTTCAGTAGGTTATTATCTAAAAATTTTAGGACAGG
>JAICHE010000036.1 GCA_025922755.1 Nitrososphaeraceae archaeon | reverse complement strand
CATTGATCTGGTCTTTTGCTTTTTCTCTCTTTTCCTGATGTACTTCAAGAAATGCATTTATTTTTTCAATTAGTATTGCCTTTAATTCACCAGTAAGCAGCTTTCCTGATTTGTAATCTTCATAAATTGATTTTAGCTTGTTATCGTCTGGCTCAAAAAATATTCTTAGGTATTGATACGAAACATCGATATCGGGATTGCCCCCAATTTTTCGGTGTTGTTCAATATCGGGCTGACCGCCTGAGAATGCATATTTGTTAATCTTCTTTTTCACCACGTTTGGAGTATCAGTCGTGTATACCGTGCCATTCTCACTCGACGCTGACATTTTTCCTCCAGGTCCCTCTAATGCCGGAATCATAATGTTATGAATTAGAGCTGGCTTTGGTTTACCTATTTTTGGTGCAATGTCTCTTGTAATTCTAAAATGAGGATCTTGGTCAACACCAAGAGGAATCAACACAGGTTTGTCTTCAATAAAACATGGCGCTGACTGTAAAGATGTGTAAAAAATCATTCCAATGTTGGTTTCATTGGTGAACCCAAAGACTCCTTTGGTATTTGAGAAATTAACTTTCTTTGCAACTTGAGCGGCTATTGGGTATAGAGTTTGAATATTTCTTGTATTGATTATGATTTTGGTATTTTTTGGTTTAAACCCTAATGCAATAAAGTCCAAGGCATTTTCATATGCAAATTTTTTCGTGTCTTCCAAAGTAAGGTCTGGCTTTGCAAAAAATTTCTCATCATCTGTAAGCTGAAAGTACATGTTTACATCAAATTTTTCCTGAAGCCATTTTGCAAATACCCATGGTACCAGGTGACCAATATGAGTATGACCAGATGGCCCTCTGCCAGTATATAGAAAGAATTTTTTTCCTTTCTCATAATCTTCTAAAACTCTGTCCATCTCTCTGTGAGAAAAAAACACTCCTCGTCGGAGCATAAAATGATCTTCTCCAGCATTTTTTATAATTCTCTCATGAATTTCAGGTGAAATTTTTTCAGTACCAAACTGCTTGATTAATTTATCATAATCGATATCTCCTTCAACATGCCAAGGAGTTACAACGAAGTCTTCAGTTGACATTCAATTTGACTTAGGTTAAGGTTTAAAAAGTCTTTTTCGAACTTTCTGCTATTGTCACAAGTTTTTCATGAAATTGAAAAAAAAATAATTTCCATTCTAAAATCTGAATCAAATTTAACTCCTGAAAAAATAGGTGAATTAACTCAACTTTCTCCAGACCAAGTACGAAGAGGAATAGAATGGCTTAGGCTCAAAGAACTGGCAATTGTGAATGAATCTCAAAACATCACCTTTAGCCTTGGAAAAAATGGTCTTGAGGCTTTCGAGTCAGGACTTCCAGAAAGAAAACTGGTTGATTTGATCAAAGATGGTTCAATGAAAATCTCTGATTTGCAAAAACAATTGGGATCTGTTTTTGGTCCTGCAATGGGCTTGGCAAAGAAAAACAACTGGATTGAATCAAAAGAAAATGAACTTTCTCTAAAGACTTATCCTTCAAACATTCCAGGTGAGAAAACCCTAAAACAAATTGGAAAAAGTTCTGTTTCTGAGCAAGACATTGACAAAGAAGACTTACAAAGTCTTATGCGAAGGCCAGAATTTATCATTGAAAATTTGATTAAAACTAAACAGATTTCTCTTACAAAAAATGCTCAAAGTCTAGATATTTCAGATTCGGATTCAGGTGCTATTGACGTTGAAGCAAATGTTCCTGAAATTTTTGTGGCAAGGACTCACCCATTAAAAGACACTATTGATGAAATTCGTGAAATTTTCGTCACTCTAGGTTTTACCGAAATTTTCGGAAATTTGACACAACCAAGTTTTTGGAATTTTGATGCTTTATTCACCCCACAAGATCATCCTGCACGAGAGCTACAAGATACATTTTACCTTGATGGAGTATCTTCAAAAAAAATTGGTACTCCTGATCAAATACGTAAAGTTTCTGAATCCCACAAAAAGGGATGGAGATACTATTGGGATATCAATGAAGCAAGAAAAATGGTTCTGCGAACTCATACAACATGTGTTACAATAAAACATCTAGCAGAAAATAAGTCCGAAGAGGCTAGAGTATTTTCCCTAGGACGCGTTTTTAGAAATGAAAAAGTAAGCTACAAGCATCTGGTAGAATTTAATCAAATTGAGGGTGTAGTTGTTGGCAGTAATGCAAACTTGCGAAATCTCATGGGCATTCAACGAGAATTCTATCGTAGGATTGGAATTACAAAAATAAAATTCTGGCCAACCTTTTTCCCTTACACTGAACCATCCTTGCAAACAATGGTGTACAATGAAAGATTAGGAAAATGGGTAGAGCTATTTGGTATGGGTATTTTCAGACCCGAAGTAACCAAACCATTAGGAATTACTAAACCGGTACTGGCATGGGGAGGAGGGATAGAAAGAATTGCTATGCTGAAATATGGTCTGGACGATGTTAGAGAATTTTACAATAACAATCTAAATTGGCTTAGGAGTGCAACCAAATGCCAGTAGTAGAGGTATCTTATTCCAGATTACAAAAATTAGTTGGAAAAGCATCAAAAAAACAAATCTCCGAATCATTACCTTTCTTGGGTCTAGATATAGAATCAGAGGACAAGGATTTGGTAAGAGTAGAATATAGTCCAAACAGACCAGACTACTCAACTGACTTTGGAATATCTTTAGGACTTGAGGGAATATTGGGAATTAAAACCGGTTCAATCAAATTGAAAATTAAAAAATCCAAAACCTATGCAATTAATGTAAAATCAAACGTTTCAAAAATAAGGCCTTTTGTTACTGGAATTGTTGCAAAAAATGGAAAAATTGACGACAAAATAATCAAGCAACTAATGGCCATGCAGGAGGATCTTCATTTTGGAATAGGAAGAAAAAGAAAAAAATCTTCAATTGGAATTCATGATTTAGATAAAATTTGCTTTCCATTAACCTACACCACAACTGACCGAAATTACAAATTCATTCCTCTTAATTCTAAAGTAGAACAAACAATTTCAGAAATTCTACAAAATACCGAAGTTGGACAAGATTATGGATATGTTTTGGGAAATTCGGCACAGGTTCCAATAATTGTAGATTCTAAAGACGATGCGGTTTCTTTTCCACCAATTATTAACGCAGACAAAACCACTGTTACCACAAAAACAAAGAATCTATTCGTTGAAGTAACTGGAATTAACAAAGGAGATGCAGAAGACATGCTTTCTGTTGTTGCAACAATTCTACAATCTGCGGGATTTAATTTAGAGTCAGTCAATATTTCTGGGGCAAGAAACAAAACTCCCAAACTTGAGCATAGACAAATGTCTGTAAGTCCTTCATTGATAAATGACTCTTTGGGATTAACTCTAAACAATTCTACAATAATTTCTTCTTTGAAAAAATCCAGGTTAGATGCCACAACAAGTGGAAAAAACATCTCTTGCAAAATTCCTCCATACAGGTTTGATATTTTCGGTCCCATGGATTTGGTAGAAGAAGTAGCATTAGGATATGGAGTTGAAAAATTGACTCCCCAACTGTCTTCATCTGAAACTTTGGGAATGGTAAATCCAATATCCTCAAAATTAAAATCGGTTAGCTTGACTATGGTTGGGTTGGGATATTTAGAGGCACTAAACTCTAGTTTGACTAGTAAAAGAATTCTTTTTGAAATGACAAATAGAGAACCAAAGAATCCTATAGCTGTTCTAGACTCTAAGAGTCAAGAGCATACAATTTTGCGCGACTCTATTCTTCCAGGACTTTTAGAAAATTTATCACGTAACATTCATGCGCAATACCCTCAAAAATTATTTGAAACTGGAACAGTATTTTTCAAAAATGATCCTATAGACGAAAAGACAAACTTTGCTGCTGTATGGGCAAACCAAGATGCTAATTTTAGTGAGATGAAATCAATTCTGCAAGCAGTTCTCAAAACGGGTTTTAATTTACAAATTGAAACAAAAACTGCTACACATGAAACATTTGAGAAAGGTCGAACTGCTTCAATACTGGTTGATGGAAAAACAGTAGGAATAATGGGGGAAATAAACTCCAATACTATTGAAAATTATAAAATTCGGGTACCAGTTTCAGGGTTTGAAATCACCCTATCTGGATTAATATTTGACTAAACTTATTCTATATCGCCCAAAGAGCAGGCATACAGACGGATTAGGATGATGCGATCGTAATGATACCAATGATTTCTAATTCACCCAGGTATGCTACATGTAGGGCAACCCCGGTTTCAGAACCCAAGGAGGTTTTGGCTAAATACCAATGATCTTGTGCGAGTCAGAACCGGGGAACATTTGAATATTCAATATTTTCAAATCTCAACTGGTTGTAATGGTAAATTATTGGTTAGCAAAACAAGAACCAAGTGGACCTAGAGGATATAATTTTGAAACTCTAAAAAAAGACAAAACAACTGTTTGGGATGGTGTTCACAACAACCTTGCCTTAAAACACATGGGCAACATGAACAAAGGAGATTTAGTTTTGTTTTATCATACTGGCACTGAAAGACAGGCTGTTGGTATTATGGAGGTTACCTCAAAACCCTATCCCAACCCTAAAGAAGAAAATAAAAGATTCATTGTTGTAGATGTCAAATACAAAAAACCACTAAAACGGCCAGTTACTTTAGATGAAATGAAAAAACAAAAAAAATTCAAGGACTGGGAATTGATTCGAATATCTAGACTATCGGTAATGCCTGTACCAAAAGATATCTGGGAAACTATACTCAATCTTTCCCAAAAGTAGACCATTAAAATCGCTTTATTGATATAGTCGATTTGTTTAATCTGGAATATGGCAACAGCTTATGTTTTAATAAACTGTGAACTAGGTTCTGAAGAGGCTATTATACAGCAATTAAAGGGTCTAGAAGGTGTAAAAGAAGTTCATGGAACTTTTGGTGCATATGATATACTGGCCAAGATCGAATCTGACACCGTTGAGAAACTACGTGAAACAATTACTTGGAAAATCCGAAAAATTGAGAAGATTCGTTCAACACTAACCCTTATGGGTATAGAAGGTCAAACATAACACCCCTTTTTCTTATTATGATCTTACACTTTATTTTCGTAGTAAAAGAAGAAGATCGTCAAAAACGACAACCTGAATATCAATACATCCAACAAATGAGCCAATTTTTTAAACAATGGATTAAAGAAAAATTTGGAAAAGACGTTGAGGTACAATGTGATGAGTTAATCACCAAACCCAGAAGCCTTTTGCAGAAACTAGATACCCCAACTTTAATTCGTGATCATGAGTATCGAGGAAAAGACATCTACCACTTCTATTTGTGTCACTTCAAACCAATCTGGACTGATTGTACTTGTGAAGGGTATCATGCAGAAAACTTTGGAATGGTTTGGTGGCAATCTCCAAAAGATCCCAACGATCAGTTATTTTTAGCAGAAAAAAATTGCACTACTGTATCTCATGAAATAGCACATGAAATGTTACGACAATTACATTACAAAAGATTTGTAGAAGATGTTCATGATGTTTGGACAAAACATTTGTTTTCGAATTTATTTTTTGAACAATATGGAAGAGATTTTAAAAAAACTGAGGACAAACCAATGTTTCTAACAATTGATACATCAAATTTTTCAATTACCAAAAATGTTTAGTCTTAAAATTCTTTAACACTTTGTTACAGAATAAATATTATTTTCAAAATTAGCTGTCTTAAAATCAAGTTTGTTTTCAGGATCCTTTGTTCTAGATTTATTCAATCTTTCTAACTCTACTAACGCATCTCCCTTAAATCCAACTGAAGAACCATAAATTGCGTCAGTTAGCATTGTTCCATGATCACCTTTTTTGATGTCATCAACCATTTCGTAAAATCTTGTGGTTTCTTTTTTGCTGACTGGATTTCCTGTTGCTTTGTTGTAGGCAACAGAGATGTACATTCCATTATTTTTTACAGCCACTGGGATTTTGTGGTTTTTTCCACTGGCGCCTGGAATGGTTTCATTTACTATTACTTCGCATTTGTGATACATGCTTGATACGTATGCAAAGAATCTGTACTGAGCATATTTCCCTGCATCATCTTCTTCGCAATCTACAAAGACTTTGTGCAATAACTCTAAGGCTTGATCATTCATGCTCTGTAATCTATCATCGATTCTACCTCTTTCAAGGAGATCAGATTTACATTCTTTTGCAACAAGTTCTAAAATAAAGTCTGGCAAATTGTAATTTTTCAAAGCTGCAACAAATGCTCCAGCCTGTGACATACCAAATTTTGGAAAACCCTTATTGACCATTCAAACACCTTTTTCTAATTAACTCCCAATAATCAATTATAGAACTGCTTTTGGCTTATAATTGTTAAGAAAAACTTGTGCCTATTTTGATAATTTTTTCTGAAAATTGAATTAAGAATAAATTCAGGGCAATTTGAATAATCATGTGGAAATTGATAGTACTCCCGAATTAGTATCTCATGTTTATAGCAAATTAAAAGAAAATATTGAAAAATATAGAAATGTAGTTGGGAGACCATTAACATTAACTGAAAAAATTTTATCTGGACATTTCAAAGAGGTTCCTCAAAAGAATCTAGATGATGGGAAAAACTATGTTTTTCTTAGACCTGATAGAGTGGCATTGCAAGATGTTACTGGACAAATGGTAATGCTCCAGTTTATGCAAGCAGGACTTGATCAGACATCATTGCCAACAACCGTTCACTGTGATCATCTCATTAGAGCTAAAGTAGAAGGTGATGTTGACATGAAAGTCTCATTAGATGAAAACGATGAGGTCTTCAAATTTTTGCAATCAGCTGCTGCAAAATATGGTTGTGGTTTTTGGAAACCAGGTGCAGGAATCATTCATCAGGTGATCCTTGAAAACTATGCATTTCCTGGTGGTTTGATGATTGGAACTGATTCTCACACACCAAATGCAGGGGGCCTGGGTATGATTGCAGTAGGGGTTGGAGGATTAGATGCTGCAGAAACAATGGCTGGAATGCCTTGGGAATTACTATATCCAAAAAGAATAGGAGTAAAGCTTACTGGAGAACTAAACGGATGGACAGCTCCTAAAGACATTATTCTCAAAGTTGCCGAAGAGCTAACTGTTTCTGGAGGAACTAATTCTGTCGTGGAATACTTTGGTCCGGGAACATCATCAATTAGCTGTACAGGGAAGGCTACAATTGCAAACATGGGTGCAGAAGTTGGAGCAACATGTTCAATATTTCCTTATGATCAAAGAATGGAAACTTATCTAAAATATACAAATCGAGAAAAGATTGCAGAACTTGCAAATCAGAATAAAGAAATCTTAACTGCAGATCCTGAAGTAGAAGAAAATCCTGAAAAATATTATGATAGAATTATTGAAATCAATCTCTCAACACTAGAACCTCATATTGTTGGACCTCACACTCCAGATTTGGCTAGAAAAATATCAGACCTATCCAATGATGTAGAATCTCATGATTACATTGATCCTATTTCTGTAGCTTTGATTGGAAGTTGTACAAACTCTTCTTATGAAGACATGTCAAGGGCCGCAAGTCTTGCAGAACAAGCAAAAGCCAAAGGAATTAAATCAAAAATTCCATTGTTAGTAACTCCTGGCTCTGAGCAAATCAGGGGAACCATAGAGCGAGATGGACAAATGGATTCACTAAAAGATATTGGAGCAACAGTTCTTGCAAATGCATGTGGTCCATGTATTGGTCAATGGAGCAGACCTGAATTAGATAATGATGATAAAAATACTATTGTAACAACATTCAACCGGAATTTTCCTGGCAGAAACGATGGTCATCGTAATACCTTAAACTTCATAGGTAGCCCTGAAATGATTATCGCCCTTGCATTGGGTGGAAAATTATCCTTTAATCCATTAAAAGATGAATTAACTGCAGCTGATGGAACAAAATTCAAACTAGAGCCACCAAAACCTGCTCCTGAAGTTCCTAGTGAGGGATTCAAGAGACCTGAAGGAATTTTCATAGCTCCTCCTGATAATTCTCAAAATCTTGAGGTACTAATTGATCCAAACAGCAAGCGTCTCCAACGTTTAGAACCATTCGAAAAATGGGACGGAAAAGACTTTGAGGAAATTCCTGTGCTAGTCAAAGCAAAGGGGAAATGTACAACTGATCATATTTCTCCAGCAGGCGCATGGCTATCTCTGCGAGGTCATCTGGATAATCTCAGTGATAATATGTTGTTAGGTGCAGTAAATGCAGCAAATGACGAAGTTGGTAAAGGAAAAAATATCTTAACCGGCCAAATCGAACCTTTTGCGCAAATTGCCAGGCAATACAAAGAGAAAGGAATGAGGTGGGTAATTGTTGGTGATAATAATTATGGAGAGGGAAGCAGCCGAGAACACGCAGCTATGACTCCTAGACATTTAGGATGTGCCGCAGTAATAACAAAGAGTCTTGCACGAATTCATGAAACAAACCTGAAAAAGCAAGGAATTCTAGCTCTAACCTTTAGCAATCCTGATGATTATGAAAAAATTCAAGAAGATGATAAAATCAGCCTCTTGGAACTAAACAATCTTGAACCACAAAAACAAGTAACGTGTGTGATTACTCATAAAGATGGAAGCAAAGAAAACATTTTGCTTAATCATTCCTATAACGAAGCTCAAATTGAATGGTTTAAGGCTGGTTCAGCTCTTAATGTTTTAAGAAATAAAAAATAATCTAACTAAATTTTGATATTTCATTTTGTAAAT
>JAICHE010000035.1 GCA_025922755.1 Nitrososphaeraceae archaeon | reverse complement strand
GTTTCTGTATGTCCTCCTCAAGCAATCAAAGTTGATCAGTCAAACCAAGAACATCACGATAAAGCAGCTTAATTGAAACGATCATAGTTTCTTCTAAATTAATTCTAAAATTATTTTTAAAACTACCAATTATTTCCAATCATTGGATTAGGTGAGATTAATTCTATCTAGCTTTAAATAATATTTGATTAATAATTTACACATGGCAGATTTAGTAATATCTGAAGATTTCTTCAACGAAGACCTCAAACCAGTTGGAAAGACAAGTCACGGTGATGGCGAGAACTTCCATTGGATTTGGCCTGTAAATACGGGAGAGAATGGTGCAGCATTTTCTGACGATGAGGTTAAAGCAGCATATGAAGCACGTGGAGAGAAACAAGTTCCTCTTGGTGTTCATGGTACAACTGTTGCAGTTGATTGGGATTCGTGTATTGCAGCAGGATCTTGCATGAGTGTGTGTCCAGTTCAAACATTCCAATGGTATAGAACTGAACAAGACATGCCAGCAGCAGATGTTGTTGACAAAACCTTCGAAGGTACTGGTCTTACAGAACAAGACGAAAGATTAGACAAAACTGACAAATCCATGCCAATCAGAGAACATGATTGTACTGTTTGCATGGCATGTCAAGAAGCATGTCCAACAGGAGCTATTCTAATTGAACAAGCAAATGCTGAATGGCATGAAAAAGCAGCCGGTACTTATGTCAAAATGGAAGGCGGCGGCAATCCACACGCACACGATTAAAGAAAACCATTTCTTTTTTCTTATTTTTCTATTTTCTTCATCAACAAATTTTAATCACTATATTTTATCGAACACTGCAGAGGTCGCCTAGTCCGGTAGGGCGCGGGCCTTGAGAGCCTGTGTTCGCAAGAACGCGGGGGTTCAAATCCCTCTCTCTGCGTTATTCTTCTAAACTAGCTAGTTCTGCAAGAAGTGCAGATAATTGAATCTCTGGATTTGCACCGACTAAAATTCGGTAATCATATTTGGCAATTGATTCTAGAATCTGTGATAATTTCTTGTGTTTAGATTTGAATACTGCGGAATTGAGATATTTCAAAAAGTCAGATTCACTCATTCCATAAACTTTGATTAGTTCTATCATTTTTTCTCTGGCATCAGAAATTTTTCCATCCAGTGCCATCTTTAGTACTGTATCAACATCAGAAGTTTTGGTTAAGCCAGCTGAGGCTTTCACATGTTCATCTGTGATATCTCCTATACTTGCGGTTGCCTGCAACAAATTGATCGCATGTCTCATATCTCCTTCGGAATATTCACAAATTGCCTTGAGTCCTTTTTTATCAAACTTTATCTTCTCTTTTTTTGCAATCTCGCCTAGTCTATCTATAACATCTTCTTCGGGTATTGTAGTAAATTTGAAAGTCGCACACCTACTCTGAATGGGTTCGATAATCTTGGAAATGTTATTTGCAATTAGAATAAAACGACAATATTGAGCAGTATCCTCAATAATCCTTCTTAGGGCAGTTTGGGCATCATTTGTCATCTCATCGGCTTCATCTAGAATGATTAACTTGAATGGAGCATCTGCCATTCCTGCAAATCTTGAGAATTTTTTTACCTTTTCTCTTACCATTCCTATGCCTCTCTCATCAGAAGCATTCAACTCTAGGGTGTATTCTTTGGCATATTCACCTAAGATTTGATTTGAAATACACATTGCAGCCGTAGTTTTGCCAACCCCGGCAGATCCAGAAAATAACAAGTGTGGCATATCTGCAGGATTTGCGATCAATGCTTCAAGGCTACCTATAATTTCAGTTTGATTTACAATATCTGAAAGTATCTTAGGACGATACTTTTCAACCCACATCCCTGTTGCCGACATGAACTCAAAAATGCAATGCCCATTAATAAATCCGAATTGGTTATTGTATCATACCTCAAATTAAAATTCAAATTCTGTTTTTTTTCTATGCGATCAGGCTCAAGTTAATTTAGATCAATTGATCTCACCAATTTGTAAAAAGAATTGATCGATCCGAAACTTGAGGATCTAAAAGAAAAGAGTGATCTCTAATGGATATAGAAAAAGTTGAAAAAGTACATTCAATTGGATACCGGCTAAAGGATGCTAAGTTTACCGTTGGTCAGGACTTCAAGTTTGAGGTGGCTGGAATAAAAGTTGCGGGAACACAAGGTGAGGTGAATAATATGCCACAATGGGTAGGAAAGGTTTTGGCTGACAACAATTTGGGCTCACTTGATTCACCTGATATGATTACTGAATTAAAACAAGCACTTTCTAAAGAAAAAATGGTAGGCGAGTATCAGATATCTACACTAGATCCTCATTTTTACATCAAACTAAAAGAATCAATGAAAGAATTAGGCAAAGATGATTTTGATAGAGTAGAAAGTATGATGCTTGAATTATTTAGAATGAGAAGGGGAAAACTGGTAAAATTAGCTGATTCTATAAAACTAACTTCAGATCTTTATAACAAAATTACTATTGAAGAAAATATTTTTTACAAAACAATCTATGAGAACAGCAAAGAATTTGAAAACAAAATAAGAGGAGGTAATGATGAGCAAAGTTCAAACTAGTACTTTTACAGATTCTGCTTTATCGGATAAAGTAAAAGATTTCCTACTTAGATTCAAGGATGGTAATGGCGAATACAAGTATGTTGAAGCAATTGATCAGATGATGCCAAAAGATGCAAAATACATCATAGTTGATTACAACGATCTTGTTTTAGAATCTGAAATTGAGAAAATGTTTTCTGAAAATCCTGACAGAATCTTTGATGCTTTTTCTCGTGCAATCAAAGAAGCACTGCAAATTAGATTTCCTGAATATGCAGAAAAAATTAAAGATGAAGTTCGTGTAAGGTTAATCAATTATCCCTTAGAAAGAAGTCTCAGACAAATCAACGCTGAAACAATTGGAACAATTACTAGTGTTTCAGGAATGGTGGTTAGAGCCTCTGAAGTAAAACCTCTTGCAAAAGAACTAATTTTTACCTGTCCAGATGAACACCATACAAAAGTAATTCAGATTAAGGGAATGGATGTCAAACTTCCAGTTGTTTGTGATAATCCAACATGTAAGCACCGAGACTTTGAACTGAAACCAGAAGCAAGCAAGTTTATTGACTTTCAAATTTTGAGATTACAGGAACTTCCAGAAGATTTACCCCCCGGACAACTTCCTCATTATATTGATGTCACAATTAGACAGGATTTGGTAGATAATGCAAGACCAGGCGATAGGATAATACTTACAGGTGTAGTCAGAGTCGAACAAGAGTCTGTTACAGGCGTAACTCGCGGGCATAGTGGGTTATACCGGTTAAGAATAGAAGGAAACAATATTGAATTTTTGGGTGGACGTGGAACTAAAACTTCGAGGAAAATAGAAAGAGAGGAAATTTCCCCTGAAGAAGAAAAAATGATCAAAGCACTATCTCAAAGCCCTGATGTTTATCAAAGATTGATTGATTCATTTGCTCCTCATATTCAAGGACAATCTTTAATCAAAGAAGCAATTTTGCTGCTGATAGTTGGTTCTAATCAAAGGTCATTAGGTGATGGAAGCAAAATTAGAGGTGACATAAACGTATTTTTGGTTGGTGACCCAGGTACCGCAAAATCTGAGATGTTAAAGTTTTGTTCAAGGATTGCACCTCGTGGTTTGTATACCTCTGGTAGAGGTTCAACAGCTGCAGGTCTTACCGCTGCAGTGGTTAGAGACAAAACAGGGATTATGATGCTCGAGGCTGGTGCAGTTGTACTTGGAGACCAAGGACTTGTAAGTATAGATGAATTTGACAAGATGAAACCTGAAGATAGAAGTGCATTACATGAAGTAATGGAACAACAATCTGCAAGTATTGCAAAAGGTGGTATTGTTGCTACCCTTAATGCAAGAACATCGATTTTAGCTGCAGCAAACCCAATGTATGGAAAATATGATCCCTTCAAAAATATCACCGAGAATGTAAATCTCCCCATTCCATTACTTACCAGATTTGATTTGATCTTTGTTGTAAGAGATATCCCTACTCGGGAAAGAGATGAAAAGATTGCAAGACACATCATTGAATTACATACTCCTCAAGGGACAGACAAACGTTCTGTAATTGATGTTGACTTGCTTACAAAATACCTTTCATATGCAAAACGTGGAGTACCAGATTTGACAAAAGAAGCCGAACAGAAAATTCTTGATTATTATCTACAGATGAGAAATGTTGAATCCGAAGAAATGATTACAGTAACTCCAAGACAGCTTGAAGGAATCATACGTCTATCTACTGCTAGAGCAAGATTACTCATGAAAAACAAGGTGGAAGAAGAAGATGCAGAACGTGCAATTTTCCTAATTCAGAGCATGCTTCAAGATGCAGGCGTTGATGTCAATACAGGTAAAGTGGATCTAGGTGTATTGCAAGGGAGACCGAGAAGCGAAGTATCTAAAATGCAACTATTCATGGATGTTCTCAAAGGCCTTGAAGGTGACAACAAAGTAGCAGTAGAGGAAAAAACATTTGTCAAAGAATTAGAGAAAACTGAAAAGTTCACTGAAGAAGAAGCTAGAAATTACATCCGACGTATGCTGCGCGAAGCATCTATTTATGAATCAAAACCCGGTCACTATAACCGAGTATGAAAATAGATAAAGTTGATCTTCCAGAATCTGCAATTGAATTTTTAAAATCTCAAGGATTCAACAAGCTATATCCACCTCAGGCAGACGCAGTAAAAGCAGGATTGCTAAAAGGGAAAAGTGTTCTTGTATCTGCACCTACAGCAAGTGGAAAAACTTTGATTGCAATACTGGCAATGATTGGATTTATTTCAAAAAACAAGGGAAAAGTCATCTATCTTAGCCCACTTCGAGCACTAGCTGCAGAAAAATTTCTAGAGTTTAAAAAATTAGAAAAATTATCTATTGGTAATAAAATCAGAGTAGGAATTTCAACAGGCGATTTTGAAAATATAGAAAAAAAATTAGAGAAAAACAATATTATTATTTTGACAAATGAAAAAATGGATTCTATAATTCGTCATGGTGTAGATTGGATTGACGATATAGGCCTTGTAATTTCTGATGAAGTACATTTGATAGGAGATGAATCACGTGGTCCGACACTGGAGATGATTTTAACACAACTAAAAAGACTAGATCATAAACCGCAAATATTGGGACTAAGCGCAACTATTACAAATTCCGATGAAATTGCAAATTGGCTTGGATGCAAGCTAGTGGAAAACGATTGGAGGCCAGTACCTCTAACTGAAGGAGTCTATGACGGGGGAGTTGTAACTATGAAGGATGGCACTACCTTTGAGGTGGATAATACTATCCGTGGAACGCCAATTGATTTGGGTATGCAATGCGTACAGGAAGGGGGCCAATCACTAATTTTTGCCGAAACTAGGACCCGTTCCAAGTCTTTGGCAACTAAAGCCATGGATGGAATAGAAAATTTACTAGAAAAAAAAGAACTTGCCGAACTAGAAAAAATCTCAAAACAAATTTTATCCTCAAATGAACAAACTGATCTTGTAAAGACACTAGCAATTTTAGTAAAAAAAGGGGTTGCCTTTCATCATGCAGGATTAAATCAAACGTGTAGACAAATAATTGAAAATGAATTTCGCAGTGGAAAAATAAAACTTTTATCGTCTACACCAACTTTGGCAGCAGGTGTAAATCTTCCAGCAAGGAGGGTAGTTATTTCAAACATAAACAGATACAATGCAAAAGTTGGTGCAAACAGACCAATCAGTGTTTTAGAATACAAACAACTTTGTGGTAGAGCTGGACGACCACAATATGACAAATATGGGGAATCAATAATTGTTGGAAATGGAAATGGTGAGGAGATCATTGAATATTATATCAAGGGAGAACCTGAACCAATAGAATCAAAGATTACTGATGACAAATCTCTGAGAACTCACATACTTAGTGTCATTGTAACAAATCCTGGAATTAAAAAAGAAGATATTCTTGATTTTTTTATGCAAACACTTGGGGGATTACAGTCAAGAAAACCTACAATGAAATTTGGAATAGATATTGCCTTACGATTTCTTTTAAGCGAATACCTTATTGTGAAAAAAGGCGAAAGATATGCTGGGACTGAATTTGGAAAAAAGACTTCCATGTTGTATATTGATCCCCTTACTGCAACTCACTTTAGGGACTCGATAGAAAACGTCTCAAAAAAGAAAAAACACACTTTTGGATTTTTACATGTTATTACCAACTCTGAGGAGTTTTTTCCAAAATTTGGGCTTCGAAACAAAGATTATGAAACTGCCAGTTTGATGATTGAAAACCATTCTTCTGAATTACTAGAATCAATATCTGAGTATGATTGCTCACGAAGCCTCCTTGCCTTACAATCTTGGATTACAGAATCCTCTGAAGGTTCTTTGTCAGATAGTCTGGGTATTGAGTCAGGTGATATGCACAGAATGGTTGAGAATGCAAATTGGCTTACATATTGTCTTAGAGAGATTGCAAAACACGTTGAGAGGGCAGATCTGCTTGAGGAATTGGAAAATTTGAGACGCAGAATTGTCTACGGAATAAGAGAAGAATTACTGGAACTAGTTAAGGTAAAGGGTATTGGCAGAGTTAGGGCAAGAATACTATTCAAACATAAGATAAAGACACTTGATGATTTGGCAAAGATTCCAGTTAACAAATTAGCGGAAATTGATAAAATCGGTTTAACCCTTGCAAATAACATCAAGTCAGAATTAAAAAAAGTGAGATATTGAACGAACTAATATTACCTGCAATTATTTCTTGCATAATTGCATTTTTCTCAGTGTATGTCATGATGCCTCCTTTGATAAAATATCTAGGCAAAAAAAATCTAGCGGTAAGAGATATTCATAAGAAAGGTGAAGTGATGGTTGTTAGGCCAGGAGGTCCAGCGTTGATTGTAGGTGTTATTGCATCTGAGATAGTTTTGTATGGGTTTCTGCAATTAAATGAGATACTTGCAATTATACTTACTACCTCTATTGCCTTCTTAGTTGGGTACATTGATGATAGAAAAGTCATGGGAGGATGGTTCAAACCCATAGGGTTAGCAGTTGCTGCTCTTCCAATAATATTTCTTGGAGCATATGATTCGGACCTAGCATTTCCCTTATTTGGAGAAGTACAAATTCCAATTCTTTATCTTGCAATAATAATTTTCATGATAGTAATTACCGGAAATACTGTAAACTCAATTGATGTTGCAAATGGAATTGCAAGTGGGTTTATGGTTATTGCAAGTTTTACATTAAGCTGTGCCTTGTTTATTTTAGAAAATTATGAAGTTGCAATAGTTAGTTTACCGTTAGGGTTTATTTCCTTAGCATTTTACAAATATCACAAAATTCCTAGTAAGATATTTCCAGGAGATTCTGGAGCCCTAACATTAGGCGCAATGTATGGCGCAATTGCTATTGTAGGTGAGGTTGAGGTCATTGCTGCAGTAGCTTTACTTCCCGCAGTTTTAAACTCGTTTTTGTTCTTGGCCACGGTAAAAAAAATTGTAGACCATAGAGAATTAAATGAAAAACCAGTAGAACTTACCAAAGATTTCAAACTACGTGCAACCAAAAATAAACATGCACGAATCTCACTAGTCCGTCTAATTGTGGCCAAAACCGCACTATCTGAAAAGGAAGTCGCAATAGTAATTTTCAAGCTTGCTTTGTTTTCTGCATTTCTTGCAATAATTACTACCTTTATGATGGAGTTTAAAATATGATCCACGGACAACTCTTCGGATTCATGTTTTTAATGTGGATTTTAATAATAATTGGAGGAGGTATCACCGTCACGATTCTTGGACCCATTTCAATTTCAGGTTTCGGTGAACTCGATTCTTTTTTGAGTTCTGCCTCTAAAGGATTAATTGCAATTATTCTATCTGTGATATGGATTTTAGTTTTAAACAAAATGAAAAATCTAATTTTTAGAAAAACTTTCAGTAACTAAATTTTAAATTGAGTCAAAGGTGCCATGGCAAACCCTTTTTGATAATTTTTTCAGGTAATTCACGCTGATATTTTTTCAGAAAATCCATTTCCAATTTTTTGTCACGAAGCTCATCAGGTAACATTATGGGAATCTCTTCAATGATTGGAAAAAATCTGGAACATTTTGTGCATACAAGTACACCTTCAGATACGATATTTTCTTTTTCATTAATTTCGTGTAATTCTAGTGGATAGGTTTTATCTATAGGGCATGCCAAGATTTCCATCATTGTCTTGTTCATTTTAAATCCAGATAAATGGGAACACCTTGTTTACTAGATAAAAGTGCTCCTTCGACTATTTTTGTTAAATTTAACATGTCATTAGGGCTAAGGAAAATTTCACTTTTCCCCTCCATAGCATCAATAAAATTTTTAATTTGAAATTTCAAAGTATCTCTTTTTTCCATTATGCCCAAACTTTCTTGATTTGAAATCTCTATTTTTTCGGTGTCTAAATCCAACTGTACGATTGCTTCTGTACAAAATAATTGTAATTTTTTTACATTCTTTGGCAAAATGCCATTTGATAAAATTACTACAGTTTTGTTATTTTTATAACCCAACATTATGCTGGCAAAAATTTCATTTCCATCTTCAGAATGACCCATTCTTGCAAATACCACAACTGGCAATTCACCAACTATCACATTTGCAATATCAATGTCATTTATTGCGCTCTCAAAAATTATCCCTTTATTTTCCTGAGGTATTGTATTTTGTCGATAGAGCTCTAACATGATTATTTCTCCAAATTTTTTTTGTCTTAGGAATTGTTTGAGATTATCT
>JAICHE010000034.1 GCA_025922755.1 Nitrososphaeraceae archaeon | reverse complement strand
GAAGTTGCAGACAAGGATGCAACAATAATAATAATCACCCACTATGCAAGAATTTTGAAATTCTTGAATAAACTTGACTTTGTTCACGTCTTTGCAAGAGGCAAGGTCCTAAAAACTGGCGATGCTTCACTTGCAGACAAGTTAGAGACAGAAGGATACGAGTGGGCTTTAGAACAACACGCTTGATTGTAAAATTAACAAATAAGTTTAAGCAGATTCGTTTTGTATAATTTTTCGTGCTTTATGAGATATCAGTAGAATTTAACAAAGAAACTTTTGAAATTTCAGAAAACAAAATCATCATTGGTATAAAATCTAGACCAATAAAAGGAGAAGCAAACAAAGAGATTATAAAAAAACTCGCAAAATATTTTGGAGTTTCAACATCTAAAATTCAAATTAAAACAGGTCATAAATCAAAAACCAAAATTATAGAAATTCAACATTAGAGAATCAAATATTTTGTTTAAATAGGGTCATAAAATTGTCAAAGCATGGAACCAAACGATGACGAAAAATATTATTTTAATTTCTCATTCTTTCAAATAGATCCTAAATGGAGATGGATGGCAGATTTAGCTAAAGAGGAATCCGCAAAAGAAGTCGAGAACGTAATCAGGAATTCGGGAGTCAAGTTTAGATCATATTCAACTTTAGGTTTGCGTTCGGATGCAGACTTTCTGTTTTGGTTTGCTGCCAAAACAATAGAAGAAATTCAAAGTGTCATATCAAAAATTTACCTTACGGTTTTTGGGAAATACATTATCACATCACAAACTTATGTTTCCTGTACTAGACCATCAGTTTATGCAAGAAAAGGCAGGATTATTTCTTTTGTGGCAGGAAATGAATCTAAAAAATTTGTTGTCGTATACCCGTTTACAAAAACAAGAGAATGGTATTTGCTTTCACAAGAAGAACGACAAAAAATGATGGATGAACACATAGATGTCTCTCAGAAATACCCAGATGTTGTTCTCAACACAACTTACTCTTTTGGATTAGATGATCAAGATTTTATGTTGGCCTTTGAAACTGACGACCTACGTGATTTTCAAAACCTCATTATGGATTTGAGGGAGACTAAGGTATCAGCATATGTAAAAGTAGACACACCTATGATTATCTGTGTAAAAAAAGACATTCAGGCATTAATTGCAAGCTTGGGCTAAAAATTCAAAATAATTGAAATTTGCCCTAATTTCTAAAATATCACAGGAGCAAATCTTGGATAAACATAAATGAACAAATTTCGGAGGGAATTTAGTTTTGGCACGCAGGAAAAATCAAGACGAAAAATAAGGTGAATGGAGGATGAAATACAAAACATTAGGAAAGAGTGGAATCAAAGTATCCGAAATAGGATTTGGTGCCTGGACCATAGGTCTTGATTGGTGGGGCAAAAAGATAGAAGAAGATGAAGCAAAAAGAATGCTCAAAAAAGCATATGATTTAGGAATTAATTTCTTTGAAACTGCAGATATGTATGGTAAAGGAAAAAGTGAAAAACTAATTGGCGAAGTTTTCAAGGGGATGAGGGACGAAATAGTAATCTCATCAAAATATGGTTATGATTTTTCTAATGCAGAGCAAATCGGACATGCTGAACTCCCCCAACATTTTGACCGAAAATTTACCGAAAATGCGTTACAAGCAACTCTTGAAAGACTTCAGACAGATTACATTGATTCATTTGGAATGCACAATCCAAAACTTGATCAAATTAGAAATAATGAACCCTTTGAAACATTTGATAATCTAATCCAAGAAGGAAAAATGAAAACAGCTCAGGTGGCTTTGGGTCCGGCTATTGGATGGACACAAGAAGGGTTAGAAGCAATGGACAGAAAAAACGTTTCATCTGTTCAAACAGTATACAACATTTTAGAGCAAACTCCAGGTAACGAGCTTATTGAAAAAGCATCACAACAAAATGTAGGAATACTAGTAAGAGTACCAGATGCATCTGGAATTCTAACAGGTAAAGTAAAGGCAGAGACGGTAATTCCAAGCAATGACCACAGAAAAGATAGAAAAATGGAATGGCGACAAGAGGCATTAAAAAAAGTGGAGCAGTTTAGGCCAATAGCCGAAAGAAACGGATTAACAATTACCGAATTTGCAATCAAATTTATCTTATCCAAAAAAGCAATTGCATCTGTACTACCCACTGTTGTTAGTGAAGAAGAGATAGAATCATTTGCTGCTATCTCAGATGGAAATTACATAAATTCATCAGACATGAAAGAGATTGCAGAATTATACAATACTTGGCCACCCTATGAATTAAAAGCTACACCACAAGCAAACTAATTTCATGAATCATCCAATAGACATAGCTAAAACTCTAGACATCATAGAAAGAATGAAGCTTGCAAGAATTGGAGAATATAAAAAATGGGAGGCAATAATAAAAAAAATCAAAAAAGAACAAGATCTTCTACCATCAGAACTAGAATACTTTTCAAATTTTACAAGAATTTATAAAAATTCCAACACCACTTTTAGAAGCAAAATTTACCACACAAGATTGTCAGAGCACGATATGAGGCCACCCTGTGAAATGTGTGGAGGAAATTCAGAGTTTTATTGCAATATGAATGACCAGTATTTTTGCACTATCCATGTTGTTGGACATGATGATAATGAGATTTAAGACACTGTAATAGTTTCTTCAAAATTAAACGAGTTTTCTACAAAATATTCAACTCGTGTTTTTTTGAATTCACGTGAGCTAAAAAGAATACGATAGTCATCAACATGTATTTGACCCTGAATTGTTTTTGCCATTTCATTTGCTTCATCATGAGTTTTGCAGTGAATCATAGAAAACACATTGTAGGGCCAATCAGGGTAGGTTGGGCGTTCATAGCAATGACTAATCTGTGGAAAAGATCCCAATATTGCACCTACCTCAGAAATTCTATCATCTGGAACTTTCCAAACTATCATCCCATTTGCAGTAAATCCAACTTGCCTATGCCGTAAGATTGCAGCAAATCTTCTCATTATTCCATATTCTTCATAATGTTTCATTTTTTCAAATAATTCATTTTCAGTAATTCCAAGATTTTTTGCAGCTTTTACAAATGGTTCATCAATGATGTCCATATCTTTTTGTAATTCACGGATAAAATTTTTGTCTTCTTCTGTTGGTTCAAATTTTGTATTTTTTACTTGTTTTTTTTCTTCAGTGGGTGCGACGTCATGTTTTTTTTCATCAACCATGTCAAGTTTAACTCCAATCTTGAAAAGTTGAAGGGTTGGAAGCATTCTTACTTTTTTAATTCCTTTTAAGACATTGAATTTTTCAAGTTCAGTTTTCAAATCAGAACCTGGAGGGACGGCCAAGGTAAACCACAAATTAAACTGATGATCACGTTCATAATTATGACTAACTCCTGGATGACGATTAATTTGATTTGCAACATATTCTAATTTATCAGGTTCAATCTCCATTGCAACCAATGAACTGGTATACCCAAGTTTTCTGGTGTCAAAAATTGCACTCAGTTGTCTTAGAACACCAATTTCTTTTAATTGTTTGAGACGTTGTTTTACGATTTCTGGAGTAATGTCAAATTTTTTAGCAATAGCATCAAATGGTCTTGTTACTAGTGGGAAGGTCCACTGAATTTCATTTAGAAGTTCTTTATCTAAATTATCCATAGACACCATTGGTATGTGCAGGTTTGTTTTCAATTAAAAATGTAGCTAGGTTGCAAGAGTTTTAAAATGTATAAATAGAAAATGCCGTGCCTTTGATCGGTGATAATTAATCTAAATTTACAAAATAAAAAAGTGGTCGTAGTAGGAGCAGGTAAAGAGGCACTAAAAAGAACCAAAGCCCTTCTCAATCAAAATTGCGAAATAACCGTAATTAGTGACAAAGTAAACAAATCAATTGAGAGTCTTGCTAAAAGAAAATTAATTTATTTAAAAAAACAAAAATTAGAAAATGCAAGTTTTATTTCCTCAGAGAAACCACATATGGTAATTACTACTACCAATAATAGAAAACTTAATCAAAAAATAATCAACAAAGCAAAAAAAAGTAAGATAATAGCATACAGCTCAGACAATCCCGAATCCAGTGATTTTTCAAATCCGGCAATCATAGATTTTGAAAAAATAGTTCAAATAGCTATTTTCACTGGTGGGAAAAGTCCAATTATGTCAAAAAAAATTAAAGAAAATGTTGGGAACGCAGTCAAAAAAATAATCACAAAAGAAGATCTAGCCCAAATCAAAATTCAGCAGATCGCACGAGATTTAGCAAAGGACAAAATCACCTCCCAATCACAGCGAAAATCCTTCCTGAACACTATCATTAATGATAAGAAGATTAAACAGTTAATAAAAGACAGGCAAACCAAAAAGATTGAAAATCGTATCTTTACGATATTGAGGGATTGGGAATGAATCAGAATATAATTAATGCACGTGTAACTTTTCGAAACTCTCCAATTCATATTTTAGAAAAATTTACCATAAGAGATGTAGAAAGTGCTTATCCTCAATTCAAAGAGCATTCAGGACTTGATGAGTGTGTAATAATTCAAACATGTAATAGAATAGAGCTGTTTGGTAAAACAAAAAATTATGATCAAGAAAAAATCAAAAAAACATGGGCATCTCTTGCAGGATTAGACGAAGAAATATTTGATGAAAATTTGGAAATTGAAGAGAATGAAAAAGCATTCCATCACTTGTTAAAGCTAACATCAGGGTTAGATTCCATGGTTGTTGGAGAAGAGCAGATACTAGGACAAATAAAAAATTCGATCACATCTGCACGAAATACTAAAGCATCAGGTCAGCATCTTAACACCTTGTTTGACAAGGCCATTCGTATTGGTACAAGAATAAGAAATTCCAGTGGAATTAGTCAAGGAGGAATATCAGTTGGGTCAATGGCAGTGAAATTAGCTGAAGAAAATATTGATGAGTTAAAATTTAAAAAAATTCTATTGATTGGTACAGGAGAAGTATCCACCTTAGTTGCAAAATCTCTTCAGAGGAGAGGATATGATTTTGCAGTTACAAGTAGAACTATAGAAAGATCTCAGGCATTTTGTGAAACAATGGGAGGAACTCCCATTAAATTTGAGGAGGTATTATCTGGATTTGGGAATTATGATGTATTGTTTGTTGCAACCACTGCCCCCTATTTTCTAGTAACCTTTGATAGAATAACTGATGCCGTTAAAAAACGAAAAAATGGAATGATGATTTTAGATTTATCAAATCCAAGAACTGTGGATGAAAGAGTAGCTACAATTGGAGGTGTAAAACTGATGAATCTAGACCAAATAGCAGAAATGGTTGAAAAAAACATGAAAGCCAGATTAAACAAGGTGAAAACAGTTGAAAATATAATTAATGAAGAAGTATCTGTACTAGAGGCCTCAATGAAAAGATTAGACGCAGAACCATTGGTAAAAGACGTATTCAAGAACATAGATTCATTGCGACAGAAAGAATTGAAAAAAGCTCTATCCATGCTTGATGAGAAAGATGAAAAGAAGATCAAGATAATAGAAGAACTAACAAAAGCAGTTGTAGAAAGTATAGTATCTACGCCTATGAACAATATACGAAAAGCAACAGAACAAGGACAGCCGGATTTATTGGAAATTGCAAGTAAGTTATTTGACTACAAAAACGAGCAAGAATAGACTAGGATTATATTTTACTCATAACGAATTTTGACATGTCATTTCCTACAAGACGTCTACGTAGATTAAGAACCACCCCCAAAATGAGGGAGCTTGTACAGGAAACTAATTTGAGTACACGAGATTTAATTTGTCCAGTTTTTGTTCAAGAAGATCTAAAATCAAGGCTCAAAGTAGAATCAATGTCTGAAATCGAAAGACTGCCTTTAGATGATCTTAATGACGAAGTAGGGACCATTTCTGATTTGAACATTCCAGCAATAATGCTTTTTGGGATTCCAACAAAGAAAGATGACGCAGGAAGTTCTGCATTTGATGAGAATGGGATTGTTCAAAAAGCCATTTCTCAAATAAGAAAGAATTTTGGAGATAAAATGGTCATTATGGCAGATGTTTGTCTTTGTCAGTACACGTCTACTGGCCATTGCGGAATTATTCATGGAGACAAAATTGACAATGATTCCAGCATTGAAACACTTTCAAAGATTGCAGTAAGCCAAGCAAAAGCTGGAGTAGATACTGTTTCGCCATCTGCTATGATGGATGGTCAAGTGACAGCTATAAGAAATGCTCTTGACGAGAAAGGATACACAGATGTATCAATAATGTCTCATTCTGCAAAACATCGTTCTTCATTTTATTCACCATTCAGAGATGCGGCAGAATGTGCCCCAAAATTTGGAGACAGAAAGACCTACCAGGTACCATTTACAAATGCCAGAGAAGCAATGATGGAGGTTGAAACTGACATCAATGAAGGAGTCGACATTGTTATGATAAAACCAGCTTTATCTTATTTAGATCTGATTTCTGAAACTAGAAGAAGGTTTAATGTTCCAGTTGCAGCATATAGTGTATCAGGAGAATATGCACTGGTAAAAGGGGCTGCAAAACAAGGATGGATTAATGAAAATGATATCACCTCAGAGATCCTTTATTCAATTAAGAGAGCAGGTGCAGACATGATAGTAACATATTTTGCAAAATCTGCAGCCAAGTTTCTTCAAGAATCATGAGAAACGATGAGAGATTTGAAATAGAGCGAGCCTTTGATTTACTCCCACACATTGTGGGCTCTAGTTGGGCAGTTGTGTGGTTCAGATTAAATAAAATCAAAAAACCCACAAGAGAAGAATACAGAGAAAAAGTCTTAGATTATCTTAAAATGATAGGGCCTGTTTTTGAGGCATTTCCACAAGATAAGAATTTTGAAGAAATGAGAAAATATGTCGAATATAGAAAAAAAGAAGAATATCAAAAAATTATCAAAGGATTAAACCCAGAAGTGGAGAAACGATATGATAGGTATGTCGATTACGGCTAAACTATTGAACAATTGCTGCCTTTGATTTCGTTTTTACCACAAACCTATACGTAATCAAAATTCCTAAAAATTCTGTATATTCTACAAAACCTACCGTGTAAAAGTGCAGTAACCATCCATCCATGGCAGCATCAAATGATGCAATTACTGCACTCATTTGAGGAAAGGCAGTTACAATTGCTAAAGGACCCACAGCCAAACCATAAAGCCAGTCATCTGTATCCCATTCCCTTGTTTGTGCCATTATTTTTTCAGGATTGTCAATTTCTTGATTCAACAGAAATTGATCTTTTATTTCTGCGAATGTGGAATTTCCTTGGTTAATTGCAAAAATCATTGTTCCCAATAGAATTAGTACAAATATAGATTGAGCGTAAACTAGAATTTTTCTTTTGCCTCTTAGTAATTTTTCAACTTGTCTTTCGAACATTCTTCCAAATAATCCAAGTTTTTTCTTTTTTGCAAGTATTAGGATTCCAATAGAAATCGCAGTTATTATTCCAAAAGATCCAAACCAATTATCAGAAACAAAAGTAACAAAGAGTAATCTTGCAGGCAACAAAACACCCGTCATCACTGCAAAAACTATGATAGTCTCATAGGTATCTTTCAAGATTAATCGACATTCCCGGTAAATTGACCCATAAATTTAGTGAACTAATTATGACATTTAAGGAAGGATTGATCTTTTAGCTAGTGCTAACATCGAATCAAGTGCTAATTAAAAACATTACAATTCTTTTTTTAACTCTGACAAAAAATTTTTTAAAACTATTGTCCTTCGTTTTGCTTCAGATTTGCCAGATTTTGTATTCATCAAAGATTCTAATAATAGCAATTTTTTGTAAAAATGATCCAAAGTCCATTTTTGGTCATCAGGACTCCTTTTTTTGCAAAAAGGATCCTCAGGACTATAAAATGACCTATTCTCCGAACCGGCAACAGCAAATACTCTTGCTATTCCTATTGCCCCTATTGCATCAAGTCTATCAGCATCCTGAAGAATTTTACCTTCAATGGTTTTTGGAGTCTTTTTTTGGGAAAAACTATGGTCTCTTATGGCCTCAGAAATTATCTGAATTTCATCTTCTGTAAAATTGTATTTTTGTAATATCTTCTTGGAAGCATCAGCACTTTTAATCGATGATAGTTTAGAGCGTTTATCAGATTTTGGATATGAAATAATATCATGAAGAAGTACGGCACAAAGAACTAGTTTTGAATTGACTTTTTCATTGTTACAAATTTTTTGTGCATTTTTGTACACTCTCATTATATGATCAAAGTCATGTGCTGAATCATTTGAAATTTTCAATTTTATTTCATTTTTCAAAGAATCAAGAACATCCAATTTAGAACCTCCATAGTTTGGGTTTTACAAATTTTATCTTTCTTTGAGTAATTAAAAGAGACCAATTAATAGAAGCAAAAAATATTATCACTCCAATTCCCACCACATCAACAAGTAAGATTCCAGTTAATCGATCTTCAAATATTTCTAAAAATGGTTTTAAAACAGCATCACCGAAATATATCATAACAATATAAGACAAAACCCTTCCAAACCAAAATCCTATGTAAATACCCAAGCTTTTTGCTCTCATAAGGCCATAAGCGATAAAGAGCATATTGCTTGGAAGAGGAGTTGCTCCAAAAAGAAATGAAGCAATCACATATCCAAATTTTTTTTTGTTGAGATAATCACCAATTATGTCAAGGTTTGATTTTTGTTCTTCTCCTACAAATCGCCTGAAAAGTCCGCTGAATTTTTTTAGAACAATTCTCCCAATAGTAGCCCCAGTTGCACCAACCATTGAAAGTAAAACAATGTTCAGCGTAGGATCAAGTAGATAGAAGGACGTCAAAACAATCCAGCTTGGGGGCATAAGAATTGGAGATGCATTCACG